>JAVCCE010000031.1 GCA_030765645.1 Candidatus Hinthialibacter antarcticus
GATTGGCTTGTTCAAATTTTCCCGTGCGTTCATTTATTGCGCCGGTGAAGGCGCCTTTTACATGACCAAAAAATTCACTCTCAATCAGCGTGTCTGGAATGGCGGCGCAATTCACCGCTATAAACGGGTGGTTTTGCCGTGGGCTGCTGTAATGGATCGCCCGGGCAATCAGTTCTTTCCCGGTTCCGCTTTCGCCTTGCAAGAGCACGGATGAATCGGCCTGGCTGACGCGGCGAATCATTTTAAACACTTTGCTCATTGCCTCTGAGCCCGCAACGATGTTTTCAAATCGAAAGGTTGAAAGCAGCTCTTCACGAAGATGGAGGTTCTCGTTGACAATATGTTGATAGTCCAATGCCTTTTTTACTGTGATTAACAGTTCGTCCTTATCGAAAGGCTTACAAATATAGTCAAATGCGCCTGTTTTCATGGCTTGGATCGCGGTTTCGATGGAACCATGCGCCGTGACTAAAATGACCAAAGCGTGAGGACAGATGCGTTTGATTTCAGTCAAAAGTTCCATCCCGTCCATTACAGGCATTTTGATGTCAGTTAGAACCAAATCAGGTTTGTATTTACGGTAAGCGGTTAGGCCGTCCTTGCCATTGACTGCCGTGATGATTTTATATTCGGCGCTCTCTAGTTGATATTCAGTGACGCGCAATAAACTGGGATCATCATCTATGAGCAGTATTGTTTTGTTATTCATTTGTGAAACTCCTTGCAATTGGGAACTGGAGAATGAAACAGGCCCCACCCGATTCGCGGTTTACTGCATCAATAGAACATTGGTGATGGTTCATGATTTTTTGCACGATCGAAAGCCCAAGCCCTGTTCCATTGGGCCGAGTGGTAAAGAACGGATCAAAAATCCGGGTATGGATGTGGTCTGGAATTCCTGAACCCGTGTCTTCAATCATGCAGGTGATCGAGTCATTCTCCCGCTTCGCTGAGATCGTCAGCGTCCCGCCTTTCGGCATTGCCTGGATGGAGTTGCTAATCAAGTTGACGAATACTTGTTTGAGTTGGTCTGCATCAAAATAAATGGAAGGTAGTTCTGTGGCATATCTTTTTTCAATTTTGATTTCTTTTGAGCGCCGTTGTTGCAGGGTCAAATCAAGGATGACATCAATCACTTCTGGGATGCGGCATTCGACCTGTTGTGTTTTTTGAGGGCGAGCAAAACTTAAAAATTCATTCACTATATTGCTGAGGTGGCGTGATTCTTTCAACAGAATGGTAGTGAATTCTTCCCGTTGCTCTGGCTTCAGCGACTCGTTCGCCAATATTTCAGCGGAGCCTTTGATGGATGCGAGCGGCGTACGAATTTCATGAGCGACGCCAGCGGAAAGTTCGGCCAAGGCCTGGATGCGTTCCGTTCTTCGGAGCTGCTCTTCGGCGTTCAATACTTGGAGAGTTTTTTCTTGTAGATCGCGATAAGACAGTTCTAATTTTTTTGATGCTTTAATAAACCGCTCCGATAAAAAGCCCGTAACAAACCCAAGGAACAGATGTACAAAGGCTTCAAGCGTTTGATATAAATTGGCGGTAAAAAAATGACCGTTCCAGCTAAGATAGATGTGGGCCAAGTGCATAACCGACATGGAGGCTCCCATTAACACTCCACCTCTCAAGCCAAACCAGTAGGCTGCCAGAATTACGGGCAGATAGCAGAGACGGTCATAGATCAAATGCAGGTAATGGGCGTGAGTTGAAGTCAGAAAATGAAGACTGGAAACAAACGCCCCCAGCGCAACCACAAAAATCAATTTGACGGGTATTTTTTTTGAAAAGTCAGATTGAAGTATCATTCATGGTTTTCGATTCTGATAAAAAGCTGTTTATGGCGACTAGCGCAGATTCTATGCCAACTTAACAAACTGTCGCGAGTTTAATGATTATGGTTCTTTCAAAAACGGGGTACTTTTTCACAATTCAATTGAGATTTCTAAAAAACATCTTATGAATACCTGGTCTGTCGTTGCGTAACTTTGCTCGCTTCAGTGCGGGCTTTCAGGCCCTGATGCACAGGCGCTCCCAGAGTTGCACCCATGCCTGAATTGGTTTGTCAATTTTTGATAGGCCGAAATACGTTTTCGTAATCAATATAATGGTCACCCATCAATGTAAGTACTCATTTATCTGGATGAAACATTTTTATCATAGCGTTGACATAGCAGTGGGACAATCAGGAAGTGTTTTATATGCCACACTTGCGCGGCTCATCGTGTGGTATATGAAACACATTTGTCTAATGGATCGTATGCGCTTCATGTGTTCAATCAATCTGGAATGAATAAATAAAAGATAAAAATCAGTGAAATATCCTGTTTTTTTGAATCATCAACCGAAAGATTTAGTCCAATTAATGCTTAAAAATAAAACTGGAACAATATCTGCGTTACAATAAAGAGTCATCTGTGTGAACTTGAATCCTGATAAAAGAATATGAGTTATATGAAGACTCCTACATTGATCCTCGTTGCCAATTGCCTGATCTTGTGCGCTTTTGTTTTCGCGCATGGTGTTATTGGTCAAGAAGCGGTAGAGGCCATCGTACATTCAAGCAGCGATGCGCCAGGCGTTGATCTGGGCGCATTGATTGAAGAGGCCTTTTTTGCAAACCCGGAGATTCAAGCGGCGAAAGCGCAGTGGGCCCAAACCATAGAAAAACACCCGCAAGAAACCGCGTTAGACGACCCCATGTTGAATTTTTCTTATTATGTGGAAAGCGTGGAAACCCGGGTCGGCCCCCAAGAATACAGCGTTGGGGTTTCTCAAAAGTTTCCGTTCCCAGGTACATTAAGGCAAAAAGAGCGCGTTGTCGAAAAAGAAATCGAAATCTCGCGTCTGGAATATGAAAAGACGGCGCGGGACATCATTGTCGATCTCAAACAAGCCGTTTACGAAATCCAGTATATGGACGGCGCTATAGAAATTACCAAACAGAATCAAGAGTTGTTAAATGAAATTCTGTCTTATGCCGAAGCCCAATATAGTAACCAAGCCAACGGAATAAACGACGTCTTCCGGGCGGAGTCGCAGCTGGCGCAGTTGGATTATGATTTGATAACGCTACGGGAGCTGCGGGCGGTTCAGCAGACGGTTATCAATTCCATGCTCAACCGTCCTGCCGACGACCCGATTGGATCGATTGCAGCGTCCATCCCCCAACCAACGACATTGGAGATTGCTGCGCTTGACCGTTTGGCGTATGAACAAAATCAGGAAATCCTGATCTCTCAGATGAAAGTGGAAAAAGCGGAAGAATCAATTCGGTTGGCCCGGCGAATGAATTTGCCGGGGTTTACGATAGGGGCCAACTATATCTCTACCGATGACGCGTTAAATCCTCAAACGCCTGAAAGCGGCAAAGACCCGATCATTGTTGGCGGTGGCGTGACAATTCCGCTCTGGTTTGGCAAGAACAAGGCGCGTATCCGCTACGCAAAAGAAGGCAAAACGTCAGCGCAACAAAAAGAACAATCGGTTGCCAACCAAATTGCAGTCAATTTACGCAAAGCCTATTTCCGTATGGAAAACGCACAGCGTTTAGTCATTCTCTACCGCGACCATTTAATTCCCCAAGCCGAACAATCAATGCAAATTGCCGAGGAATGGAACCGGAACCGGCAAGGCAGCGTGTCTGAGGTGCTTGAAGTGCAGAGCGTCTGGCTCAATTTTAACCTGGCCTGGCTTCGCGCTCGCATTGATTATGCGCAATTTTTCTCACAACTCGAACGCATTGCAGGCGGCTCGCTGTCTCCTGTATTGAATCTGGAGTAAATGATGAAACCTCTCTTTTTTATTATTACATTGGCTTTAACCACACTCAGCGTCACTCCTCATATTGGATGGAGCGACTCCTATAAAGATGCGCGAAAAAAAATTACCGCAGGAGAGCGCCCTTGGTTTGTGGATGAGCAGATTCAACGCAATGAAAATAAACAGCCTGCTCAATTGCCGCAAGCGATTGCGTTACCTGAAGTGGACATGTTAATGGGGCGGTATCATGACGAGTCCAGTTCATCATTAGCGTCCATCATACAAATCGTCGAGCCTGCGCTGTTGTCGCAAGAAGGAATACAAATTCAAAACCAAGCAGACAGCCAATCAATCGACAAATTGATGACGGGTAAACTGGATGTAACAATCGCCTTAAACGTTGCGTATCGACGCAACCCTTCGATTCAAGCGGCGTCTCAGGCATGGCAGGCTGCACTGCAACGATATCCGCAAGGGGCATATTTAGAGGGCATCCTTAGGCAATACAATTCATTTACCAAACGGTTAGACCTTCTACTTGGCGGAATGCAGCCGCAAAAGCAAATGGTCGATACCGATTGGCCTTTTCCCGGAATTGTCTCATTGCGTGGAGATATTATTCAAACAGATATTGAAATTGCCAAACAGGATTTTTCCATTGCGCTTCGGGATGTGCTTGCGAATACCAAAAAGGCGTTTCACGAATTTGTCTATATTGATCGTGCAATCGAGGTCACACGCGAAAATCAGGAACTGTTGAAGCAGATGCTGGATGTCGCATCACAAAAATTTGAAACGGGAAACACGGCCTACAACGACGTCATCAAAGCCCGGGTCGCGCTTTCAAAATTGACCGACGCCATCATCACGCTAGAAGACCAGCGTGAGACCATCATCGCTCGTCTCAATACGATTTTTGACCGCGCCCCACATGCGTCAATCGGTCCACTTGTTTCTCCTCCCATCAAACAGATGCAACTGAAGATCGACCGTCTGTATGAGATTGCAAAACAGAACCGTCAAGAAATTCAACAAATGCAATCCAAGGTCGAGCGAACCCGATTGCTGGTTGATATGGCCCAGGAGATGAACCGACCTGACCCGACGCTTGGCGCCAGTTATTTTCAAGAACGGAGTGGTTTGCTAGTCGGCGCGGAGCCTGACCGTAGTGCGTTTCAACCTGCGCCGCGCCAACCAATACGCCCCTGGTTTGGGCAGCGGGAAGCCTTTATTGCAGAAATGCAAATACGCAGACAGCAGTTAAGCAATAAACTTGAAGGCGTAATCAATCAAACCTTATTTGAAGTGAAGAGTTCTCATTTTTCAGTAGATGCAGCCTATCGGGAATCGGAGTTGTATCGAACCACTCTGATTCCTGAAGCGCAGCAATCGTTGGAAGTTGCGGAAGCGGATTATCAGGGAGCGCGCACCGACTTTCTGGACTATTTAGACGCACAACGAACCTGGCTGGATTTCAATTTAGTCCACTATAACGCGCAACGCTCGTATGGCGTTACTCTTGCAGAATTAGAGCGGGTCGTAGGCGCTTCTCTAGATAGCATCCAACAATAATGTCTATTCGAAATACAGGAGACAATCATGAACGGGCTGACAAAATTGCTTCAATATAAATTCACTTATCTTGTCATGGGAATGATCTTGGGGCTTATTGTGGTCTCGCTGTTTTCAGGCGGATCGAACGATCATGCTTCCATGCAGCCAGACGCGAACATAGAAAGGCAATCATCCGCTGCCACAATTTGGACGTGTTCGATGCACCCGCAAATCCGTCAACCTGAAGCGGGTGACTGCCCAATGTGCGGGATGGACTTGATCCCGGTCAATTCAGCAGAAGATGAAGACAGCGGCCCCCGAACCTTGACCATGTCTGAAGCGGCGAAAGGCCTGGCGGAAATACAGACCGTGCCAGTGCAGCGCAGTTTTGTCGAGCATGAGCTGCGCATGGTAGGCAAGGTCGAATATGATGAAACGCGATTGAAATATATCACCGCATGGTTTCCCGGTCGATTAGACCGCTTGTTTGTCGATTACACAGGTACGGCAGTTCAAACAGGCGACCATCTGGTTGAGATTTACAGCCCGTCCATCATTACCGACCAGCAATCATTGATTCAAGCCAAAAAGGCCGTAGGCAGTTTAAGTGAATCATCGGTGCCGAATGTGCTAAGCAATCGAAAAGAAACGCTGGAGCGGGCGCGTGAACGTCTGCGTTTACTCGGACTGACCAATGCGCAAATACAGGCGATCGAAGAATCCGGCGCCCCGTCTGAACACATTACGTTTTACTCGCCGATCAATGGAATCGTCATTCATAAAAACGCGCTAAAGGGCGACTATGTCCAAACAGGGACTCGAATCTATACCATCGCCGATTTAAGCGTCGTATGGGTAAAAATGGACGCCTACGAATCCGACCTGCAGTGGGTTCATTACGGGCAAGAAGTGGAATTCACAACCATCTCGTATCCTGGACAAGTCTTCAAAGGACGAGTTTCGTTTATTGATCCTTTTTTGAATGAACAAACCCGCACCGTCAAAGTGCGCGTCAATGTTGACAATTCTGATGGAAAATTAAAACCCGAAATGTTCGTACGCGCCGCAGTGCGAAGTAAAGTCGACGCTGAAGGATCTGTTTACGATACGCAGCTGGCAGGAAAATGGATCAGCCCCATGCACCCGGAAATTATTAAAGACCAGCCCGGAACCTGCGACGTGTGCGGGATGCCGTTGGTCAAAGCCGAAACGCTTGGGTATGTCGGTTCGCCTGCTGAAGAAGGCAATCCGCCATTGGTCATCCCGGCTTCGGCCCCATTGATTACAGGAAAACGCGCTGTGGTGTATGTAAAGGTTCCCAACACCGAAAAGCCGACATTTGAAGGCCGGGAAATTATTCTTGGACCACGACTGAAAGACCACTACATCGTACAGGCCGGTTTAGAAGAAGGCGAAGAAGTTGTCGTCAAAGGCAACTTCAAGATCGACAGCGCGCTGCAAATTCAAGCCAAACCCAGCATGATGAGCCCCGACGGCGGCGCGCCAATGGCAGGCCATGCGCACGGCGGCGAGACGTCTGAAACGCCGATGCAATCCAAGCATAAAATCAATATACCCACTGAAGCGCTTCCTGCGTTGTCAAAGGCCTATCAAGCGATTTATGAAGCCCTGGTGAATGATGATTTAAACTCGGCGAAAGCGAAATCAAACCAATGGGTGGATGCAGCCAAACAAAACAACTTACAAGACGTTGAAATGTTGGGGCATGGCGTGATGCACGCAAATGACATCGCGGAAGCCCGCCAGGCTTTTCAAAAAATTGCCGACTTAATCATCCAGGCGTTTGAACAACATGGCGCACCGGGTGAAACCGCATACATCATTCACTGCCCGATGGCGTTTAACAACCAAGGCGCCGATTGGCTGCAATGGCAGCAAGAAACTCGCAATCCCTACTTCGGCGGCGCGATGTTGAAATGCGGCGAAGTAAAAAACACGATCCCATCCGCTCAACCAGGCAATCAATCGCCGCAACAAGACGTGGATCACTCGACTCATTAATCACTAATACTCTACCGACATCCCAGGTGTAAATCATGCTTGATAAGATCATACGTTTTTGCCTTGAAAACAAACTTGTCGTTAGTTTGTTTATTATTTTCATCATTCTCTGGGGAGTGATGGTCGCCCCGTTTGATTGGGACGTAAAAGCGATTCCCCGCAATCCGGTTCCCGTCGATGCGATTCCCGATATTGGCGAAAACCAGCAGATCGTTTTTACCGAATGGATGGGGCGCTCGCCTCAAGACGTCGAAGACCAGATCAGCTACCCGCTCACGGTTTCGCTGTTAGGCGTTCCCGGCGTTAAAACCATTCGCAGTTATTCGTCTTTTGGGTTCTCAAGTATTTATATTATTTTTAATGATGATATTGAGTTCTATTGGTCTCGTTCGCGTGTATTGGAAAAGTTGAATAGTTTGTCAGCAGGAACGCTGCCGGAAGGCGTGCAACCCGCGTTGGGGCCAGATGCAACCGCGCTCGGTCAAATATTCTGGTACACCCTGGAAGGGCGGGATGAACAGGGAAACCCCACTGGCGGCTGGGATTTAGATGAGCTGCGCAGTACGCAAGATTGGTATGTTCGATACGCATTGCTATCCGCATCGGGCGTAAGCGAAGTGGCGTCGGTCGGCGGTTTTGTCCGTGAATATCAAATTGACGTCGATCCTGACGCCATGAGGGCCTACAAGGTTACGCTGGGAGACGTTTTCAATGCGGTGCGTATGTCAAACGTCGACGTCGGCGCCCGTACCATCGAAGTCAACAGCGTTGAGTATGTCATTCGTGGCTTGGGCTTTTTAGAAAACTTGGAAGACATCGAAGACACCGTCCTCAAAGTAAATGATAATGTTCCAGTAACCGTAAAAGACGTGGCTCATGTTTCAATGGGGCCGGCGTTAAGGCGCGGCGCATTAGACAAGGCAGGCGCTGAAGCGGTTGGCGGCGTGGTTGTTGTTCGTTATGGAGATAACCCGCTTGAAACGATTAAAAATGTCAAAGCAAAAATTGAAGAAATTTCCCCTGGGCTTCCCAAAAAAGTTTTGAGCGATGGAACCGTTTCTCAAGTCACTATTGTTCCCTTTTATGATCGAACAGACCTAATCTATGAAACACTTGGAACATTGAAGACGGCGTTAACGGATGAAATTTTAGTCACCGTCATCGTTGTCATTGTTATGGTTTTGCATCTACGCAGTTCGCTTCTGATTGCCGGGCTATTGCCGTTATCGGTGCTGATGTGTTTCATTGCCATGAAGACTTTTGGCGTGGACGCTAACATCGTCGCCCTGTCGGGAATCGCCATCGCCATTGGAACCATGGTCGATATGGGCGTTGTAATTTGTGAAAATGTTCTCAATCATCTTGAGAAATCTAGCGAGGACGACAACAAACTGGACGTGATTTTCAGAGGAACGTCTGAAGTCGGTAGCGCAGTATTGACCGCGGTGGCGACAACCATCGTGAGTTTTCTGCCCGTATTTACGATGACGGCGGCGGAAGGCAAACTGTTTACGCCTTTGGCGTATACCAAAACCTTTGCGTTAATTGCATCCATTATTGTTGCATTGACCATCATTCCTCCTTTTGCTCATATCCTTTTCACGGGAAAAATTCGCGGTAAAAAATTTCGCCATTGGATTTTTGGCGGCATGGCGTTCGCTGGAACCGTGATTGCTTTCATGGTTTCATTTTGGGCGGGGCTCATCCTGACCGGCTTCGGCCTTTACCATCTTGCCGAGAAATCCATCCCTCAGTCTTACTCCAAATGGGTCCCTTGGATCGTGAATGGTTTGGCTGTGCTTATTGTTGTTACGATATTATCAAACCACTGGCTTCCCTTGGGAGCCGACCACTGGCTTATAACCAATTGGATTTTTGTTGTGATGCTGCTTGGTAGCGTCCTGGCGTTGATCCAATTATTTCAACATTTCTATCCGCCGATTTTGCGCTGGTGCTTACAACATAAATTGTTGTTCTTGTCCATTCCGACCGCGCTTGTGATATGGGGAGGCGTCATCTGGCTGGGGTTCGATACCGTATTTGGATTTCTGCCCCGTTTTGTGATGAACGCCCCCATTGTGTCTGACGTTCGCCATGCGTTTCCTGGACTAGGCAAAGAATTTATGCCGCCGCTTGATGAAGGCTCTTATTTGTATATGCCTACCACGATGCCTCATGCTTCAATTGGCGAGGCGATGGATGTCTTGCAGAAGTTGGACATGGCAATTAATGCCATACCGGAAGTCGAAGAAGCGGTCGGAAAAATTGGGCGCGTTGATAGTTCTTTAGACCCAGCGCCAATCTCGATGGTCGAGACCGTTATCAATTATAAATCAGAATATCTCACCGATGAATCCGGCCATCGCTTGCGATTCCAATACGATCACTCCAAAGAAGAATTTGTGAAAAATGATCAAGGTAAACTCATTCCCGATCCAAACGGAATGCCCTATCGGCAATGGCGAGACCACATCAAATCACCAGATGATATTTGGGATGAAATCATCAAAGCCGCCCGGCTGCCCGGTACGACGTCCGCACCCAAACTGCAGCCCATCGCGGCGCGAATCGTCATGCTGCAAAGTGGTATGCGCGCTCCAATGGGGATAAAAGTGAAAGGGCCAGACCTGGAAACGATTGAAGATGTGGGAATGCAAATTGAAAAACTGCTAAAAGAAGTCCCTTCAGTTAAAGCAGACGCGGTGATCGCAGACCGAATCGTTGGAAAACCGTATCTAGAAATTGATATTGACCGCAAAGCGATTGCCCGGTATGGCATTTCAATTCGCAGCGTTCAAGACGTGATTGAAGTTGCGATTGGCGGCAAACGGATTACAACGACGGTTGAAGGACGCGAACGTTATCCTGTCCGTGTTCGCTACATGCGTGAGTTGCGCGATACCATTGAATCACTTGGCGCAATCCTTGTACCTTCACCGACTGGCGTCCAAATTCCTATGCGCGAACTGGCTGAAATTCGATACTTGCGTGGGCCGCAAGTCATCAAGAGTGAAGATACATTTTTAATTGGCTATGTTTTATTTGATATGAAAGATGGATACGCCGAAGTTGATGTTGTCGAAGAAGCCCGCGATTATCTGAAACAAAAAGAAAACAGCGGCGAACTCGATATTCCTTCAGGCGTGAGTTACACATTCGCGGGCAGTTATGAAAACCAAATCCGCTCGGAAAAGCGCTTGCGGGTCGTATTGCCGCTCGCGTTATTCATTATTTTCCTGATCCTGTATTTCCAATTCAAAAACGTTTTTACGACGTTGATTGTTTTTTCGGGAATTCTGGTCGCATGGGCAGGCGGATTTCAAATGCTTTGGCTGTATTCACAAGATTGGTTTTTGAATTTCAGTCTGTTTGGCGAAAGCATGCGCGAGTTATTCCAGGTGCAGCCCTATAACTTGAGCGTTGCGGTTTGGGTCGGGTTTTTGGCTCTGTTTGGCATCGCGACCGATGATGGAGTCATTCTTACAACGTACCTCGATCAATCATTCAAGAAAAATGATCCTACGACCATCAAGGAAATTCGTGAAGCAACCGTGGAGGCAGGCAAACGGCGAATCCGGCCCTGCCTGATGACAGTGTCAACAACCATTCTTGCCTTGATTCCCGTATTGACATCGACCGGGCGCGGAGCCGATATCATGGTTCCGATGGCGATTCCATCCTTTGGCGGCATGACGGTTGTTCTCATCACGGTTTTTGTCGTCCCAGTTTTGTACTGTTCTGTAAAAGAAATACGCTTGAAATTGAGAAATGAAAATTAAAGCGATGCGCCCATGTTTGGTGAGAAATTATCCGCTATGAGAAAAAAGGCAAAATGATGTTCAGAAATCTGTTAACCGAAATAACGAGAACTTCCGAGAGAGGTTTTTAAGTTGGGCCCAGCTGGACTCGAACCAGCGACCAGCCGGTTATGAGCCGGCGGCTCTACCAACTGAGCTATAGGCCCGATTGGAACAAAACGCATTCTAACCGCCTCAACTTCCAGCGAAAAGCCCGCCTTCCTACATATCAGCGAGAATCGCTCAGATTCTCTTCTCCGGCGCCATCTAACCCCTTGGGCAACAATCCACCAACGCATAAGATGAGTGAATACAGACAACGAATCTTAATTTGTCCCCAACGAACCTATTGAAAAAAGGATGTATGAATGACTGACTCCAAATTACTCATCGTAGGATCAATCGGACTCGACACGATTGAAACGCCGACCGACAAGGTTGAGCGAGTTCTCGGCGGCGCGGCGGTTTACTCGGCCTGCGCATCCAGCCATTTTGCGCCCACGGCCATTGTCGGCGTCGTCGGCGACGACTTCCCCGCAGAACACGAGCAGATGCTGCGGTCGAAGAACATTGACCTCGCTTGCATGGAAACCAAACCCGGCAAGACATTTTTCTGGCATGGACGTTATCTCGAAAATATGAACGACCGTGAAACGCTCGATACGCAACTCGGCGTGTTTGGCGAGTTTTCTCCGAAAGTCTCAGACTCTCATGCGAAAATTCCCTATTTGTTCCTGGCGAATATTCACCCGCAATTACAACTGGACGTTTTGGACGCCATGAAGGGCAAGCCCTACACTGCGGCGGATAGCATGAATTTGTGGATCGATATCACTCCCGATTTATTAAAGAAAGTTATTTCCCGCGTGGATGCGCTCTTTGTCAATGATGAAGAAGCGAAAATGATTACCGGCAAGACGGCGGTGATTCCCGCCGCGCAAGCAATTCTCGATATGGGGCCGTCGCTCGCCGTCATCAAAAAGGGTGATGCAGGCGCGTTGTTGATTACCAAGAATGATGCGTTCTCCGTCCCGGCGATTCCCTTGCCTGACGTGAAAGACCCGACTGGCGCAGGCGATACGTTTGCGGGCGGTATGATGGGCTATATCGCCTCCAAGGCCGATACCTCATTTGAAACATTGAAACAGGCCGCTGTCGTCGGCACCGTGATGGCGTCATTCACGGTTGAAGACTTCAGTTTGGACCGTTTAGGCGCTGTTGAAAAAAGTGATATTCTAGGCCGAATTGAACAACTAAAAAAAATGACGACGTTCCAAGACATTACGGTGTAACTCATGCGCCACACCATTGTCATACCTGCGTATAACGAAGAAGCCCGCATCGAAGAAACGGTGCGGGCTTATGCGTCATACGTGCAAGAGTCGATGGACGAGACGGAAATTTTAATCATCGTTAACGGCTCAGAAGACCGCACGGCTGAGATTGCCCATCAATTGGCGAACGAAATAAATTGCGTCCGCGCTTGGGACACGCCCGCGAGAATGGGCAAAGGCGGCGCCGTATTCAAAGGCTTTGAACTCTCGCAGGGAGAAATTCTCTCGTTCTCTGACGCAGACAACGCAACCACGCCGCCGGAGTTGCGCAAACTACTCGACGCCGTCGAGAGCGGGGCTGACGCCGCCATCGCCTCGCGTTGGCTTCCTCAAAGCAAGCAATTAATCAAACAACCGTTTACGCGAAGAATTCTAAGCCGCATCTTCAATTTGATCGTTCGAATCTTGTTTTTCTTGCCCTATACGGACACGCAATGCGGCGCAAAGGCGTTCACGCGCAAGTCAATTGAAACCGTACGCGAAACGATTCAGACGTCTGGCTGGTCATTCGACGTCGCCTTGATCTGGCGGTTGAGGCAAGCAGGGTTTCGCATCGTCGAAGTGCCGATCGAATGGAGCGACAACTCACGATCACGGCTGCGCGTACACAGTGACGGGCCGTCCATGTTGGTTGAGTTGATTAAGTTGCGTTTTGGCGGTTAGTAATTGTTAAATCCACTTTTTTTTGATGGGGCCGCGCCATCCTTATTTCGTTTTTTCATCACAACCAAATCGTGATAATTACTGGCGCCCTGTTCAATGTAATCCACAACATTAAAAGTTTCCGTCCATGTTTTTTTCACATATTCAGGCGTAACAAACACTGTTCGATAGTAGCCGTCAGGCGCAACGCCTTTTAACGCAGAATCCTTTAGTTCGTCATGGATGCCGTCGCGCTTCACTTGATAGGCAGTCTCCACACCCAGCATAGCCTTCGCCGCCGTAAATCCATGAACCGTCGCCAGCAATAATCCGCCGGGTTTTAGAATCCGTTCCATTTCTTTCAACCAAGCGGCTTGGGCCTCGCGCTCTAAATGAGTCAAAACGGAAAATGAGACGACCAGATCAAATTTGTCTTCCGCATATTTCGTAGGCGGCATCAAAGGGATTTTGGCGAATTTCTGTTTGGAAAAATTGGAGTGACACCATGCGACCGCTTCTGAATCAATGTCGCATCCATATATGTTTGGGATGTCTGAATATTCAGCAAAGAAGCCGATCAGTCGTCCACTGCCGCATCCCCAATCCAACATCGTATCAATCGAATTCAATGTGCGATGCTTTTCGATTGCTTTGATCAGTTCCCAATAGTTTTGTGCGCCCTTGAGAAGAAAGAACGGCGCGATGCCGGTACCATCCACGCGCTCAATTAAATGCTTGGGCGGCGCTTTGAGGCGTTCGTTCATGTCCAGCCAATAGGCGGTTTCCATACGGCCGGGTTCCGTCTGTAAAACAGAACCGCGTACGCATAAATGGATGGGCGACTGGGCGTCTTTTTCGTTTAACGGCGCTTCAAAATGAAAGCCGCAGTTTTCAACATTGAGTATGTCGGGCAGCGCTGTCGCAACATCAGGCCGGGCAACAATTTTCGCAGTCGCTCTCCGCACGCCGTTGATATAAAGCACATACGCATCATAGGAGCCTTGGTGGCTCAACATCCATCCATCAATGACCAGGCGGTTGTCTTCAAGTTCGATGTTCTCAAAGTAGCCGCGAAAAACGTTGTATTGATCGACGCTGTCCGTATCAAGGGTCTGCAATTGGTTGGCGTCCGTGCTTCCAGAAAATAAATTTTGAATCCATTGAAACATAGTGGTCTATTCCTCAATCTACTGAATACGGCTGAATCCTCCTTGCCGCCAAACACAAGCGCGGTTTGAATGATATGAACTCAGCAGTCAGTCATTCAAGCCAGTATTATATTGGCTTCAGTACATTTCGGAGAGCGCTATGAACTTGAGTGGCTATCGCGATCAATTTATCCCGGTACGGGACGGACGAATTTTCCTCAACCATGCCGGGGTGTCGCCCATGTCAGACCGGACGGCTCAAGCAATGAAACGCGCCATTGACGGCTTTCAAGGCATGACGCCAGAAGAATGGATGACTAATGAAGACGGCATTGCTCGATGCCGCCGCGCCTTATCTAGCATGTTGAATGTCCCTGAAAGCGACTTGGCCTTAACCCGCAACACGACCGACGGCGTCAATTGGGTGGCGAACGGCCTCTCATGGAACCCGGGCGACCGCGTCGTTTCGATCAACGGCGAATACCCCACCAATCATTACCCCTGGTTGCGGTTACAAAATAAAGACGTTGAGTTCCATCTCATCGAACCCATTCACAACCGCGTAACTCTCGACCAAATTGACGATGCGTTGACGCCTAACACCCGGGTGCTGGCGGTCAGTTGGGTGCAGTTTGTCAGTGGGTTCCGAATTGACCTCGAAGCCGTAGGCGCTTTGTGCGCTGAGAAGAACGTGTTGTTTGTTGTGGATGTGATTCAGGGAATGGGCGCCCTGCCCCTCGATCTAAAAAAGGGCCGCGTTTCGTTTGCTTCAGGCGGCGCCCAAAAGTGGATGATTGGCCCACAAGGCGCAGGCTTCTTTTATTGTCCAAAAGAAAACCTTGATTTGCTGGAACCGGTCCACGTAGGCGCTGATTCTGTCATCAACCATGTTCCCTATCTTGATTATGATTTCACTCTTCGCCCCGATGCGCGACGTTTTGAATATAGCACCCTGCCAGTGATTCCACTGATTGGCTTGGGCGCCGCAGCGGAACTCTTACTCGAAGTTGGAATGGAAACTGTCGGAGAGCGTATAAAATCGCTAACCGATTGCCTCGTAGGCGGCCTAACAGCGAAAGGTTGGATTTGCCATTCTCCTCGTGAGAACAATGAGTGGTCGGGCATCGTCAGTTTTACGCATCCGACCATCACAATACAAGAAGCCTGCTCTCGTCTGGCGACCGTTCGCGCCTTTACCATGGAGCGCGAAGGCATGTTGCGTCTTGCGCCGCACTTTTACCAGACTGAAGACGAAATGCAGAAAGTTATTGGTTGTTTGTAATTTGTAATTTAGAGGCGAGTGTACATCTCTCTTCGCTTCAGTGCGGGCTTTCAGGCCCTATTGCACAGGCGCTCACAGAGATGCACACACGCCTCTTTTTTTGGAGCGCCTATGTCCACGCGGGTAAGCAACCTCGTGCCCAGCGGACCACCGCACTGAAACGAAAACATTTCTCATTTTCGCGGCTCGTCAGGAGACTCGCCCTCCCCGCGCTTCAGAAATCTTTGAAAGGGTCACGACTATTCACGCGGTTTTTTGTTGGAACTCGTCCAAATATTCATCCAGCGAGAACGCGGCGAGGTCATTTAAAATCATATCGGCTAATTCAACATCCTGCATTGGCCGCCCGCTGCGCGCCAACGCGACGCAGTGCATCCCGGCGGCTTTCGCCGCGCGAATCCCCGCAGAGGAATCCTCAAAAACGAGACACGCATCCGGTGACAGCCCAAGGCGCTGCGCCGCCATTTGATAGCAACAGGGGTCGGGTTTTCCCGGCGAATAGTGCTCGCCGCCCAGGTAGAATTTCAACAACGAGCGAATATCCATCAGGTCGATTCCATACTCAATAAATTTTGAATCAGAACCCGAAACGATGGCGATAGGATGAGTGGTGGCAAGTTGTTTTAATAATTCAACCGACGAATGAATGCGGATATCCCGCTGCTCGCGCAAACGGAAAAAATGCTCGCAGATGACCTTCGACATCGCATCCTTGCTTTGCTGCAATTGAGGGTATCGTCGGCGTAGTTCCTGATAGATGTCGCTCCATGCGATCCCATAGACAACAGACAAAGCCTCTTCTCGCGGCAATAAGATAGATTGTTCTTGCAGAAATGACTGCACCGACTCAAGCCACAATACTTCTGTATCGAGCAAGGTGCCGTCCATATCGAATAGAAACGCTTCGATCATTTACGCCGTCCTTATAACGAATGAGGTTTAGATGATATTCAAGGAAGATCACAACCAGAGAACTTGATTCATTCATTCAGCGTACCATTATGATACAAAAAACACAAAGCGGGAGAGCAAATTGATGAATCCAACCTTAGCGAAATCGATCCATGACGTTTCCAATATACGAGGGACGTTTACGCTTCGTTCCGGCGCCGTCAGCAATGAATATTTTGACAAATATTTGTTTGAAGCCGATCCAGTATTGCTGAAAGCCATTGGAGAAGAAATGAAATCAATGCTCCCGCAGAATATTGACGCTCTAGCCGGGTTAGAAATGGGCGGAATCCCCATCGCAACCCTGTTGTCGCAATTAACCGGGATTCCCTGCGTGTTCGTCCGCAAAGAAGCCAAAAAATATGGTACGTGTAAATTAGCTGAAGGCGGCGACATCGACGGAAAAAAACTGGTTATAATCGAAGATGTGGTCACCTCCGGCGGTCAGATTCTGCTTTCGTCCAAGGATTTACGCGACCGGGGCGCGATCATTGAAGATGTGTTGTGCGTCATTGACCGGGAAGCGGGAGGCCGGGGAAATTTAAAAAAAGACGGCCTGGAACTGCACCCTTTGTTTACCATGACTCAATTAAAGAACGCTGCAACAACAGCGATTTAACGCCATTCACCTTGAGGATTTTTAAAAACCTGAGAAGATTGAACAGGGAGACGTTGCGCCCCAGCCAAAACTCAATTTGCAACGATAACCATTTACAAAACATATAGGAAGGAAAGAAACATGAGCAAAACTACCCGTACGTTATTCACCCTGATTGTTGCGCTTGGCGCGACCTTGTGGTTCGCCGCCTGCTCTCCGCAGCCCAGCGAAACCGCCAAAGAAGACCCCGCCCCAAAAGAAGAAGTCGCTCAAGCCCCAGCCGAAACAGAAGCGGAGTCTTCTGAACCTGCTGAAGAAGCCTCAAGCGAGCCCGCCGCTGGCGCGATCGCATTTGAAAGCGAAGATTGGGACGATTGGTTCCAAGACAAAGCCATCTGGGTCGGTTCAATGAAAGAATTTGACCTACGCACCGACAAACGCGCAATAACCGAAGGCCTCGTAAGTTTGAAAGCCAACGCCAAAGCAGGCGATGGCCGTATTCGCGACCTTTACCTGGCGCGCCATTTCACAGACTTGACCCCAGGCAAAACGTACGATATCACATTAGACTATCGTTTTGATATCGACAAACCCGATCAAAACTACATCCAATTCGCCGTTGCGTCGGGCGATCATGCCGACCAAAAAGCCATTGCAAATGTAGAAGATTACCCGGACCGTCCAGTTCCTACGACTAAACAAGTAGACCAGACGACATTGGGCACCGAAGAATTTCATCCACTTGAAGTCAGCCATACATTGGCCGAAGGCGAATCAGATATGACGCTCATGATGATTGTCCGTTTCCAAGCCAAAAGCCGCCGCAAAAACTACTTCTACATGGACAACCTGCAACTCATTGAAAAGTAAACGAACGGCGTTCTAATCAAGAACCAAAAGGCCCCGATTGCTTTAAGCGACCGGGGCCTTTTCTTAGCCTAGAAACTCGAACGTATTTTATTCAAATACAATGGTCTTGTTTCCATGTACGAGAATACGGTCTTCGAGGTGCCATTTCACGGCCCGCGCCAATGCCTGGCGTTCAAGGTTGCGCCCCAATTCCCGCAGATCATTTACGCTATGGCGATGAGAGACCCGCGCAACGTCCTGTTCAATGATAGGCCCGGCGTCGAGTTGCTCGGTCGCATAATGCGCAGTGGCGCCAATAAGTTTGACGCCCCGTTCGTACGCTTGGCGGTAAGGGTTCGCGCCAACGAATGCGGGAAGAAATGAATGATGAATATTAATAATCTTATAAGGATAATTGGAAATAAAGGAACCCGTCAAAATTTGCATATACCGGGCAAGAATGACGAGATCGGTCTTACCTTCAAGCAACCCAAGAATGGTTTCTTCATCTTTGTCTTTGGTCTCTTTCGAGACAGTCACGTGATGATAAGGGATATCAAATGCCTCAACGTCTTTTCTCAAGTCAGGATGGTTGCTGATGACTTGCGCCATATCGGCTTGAAGCCTCCCCTGCCTCCATTGCCACAACAGTTCCAATAAACAGTGGTCAACTTTTGAAGCCAAAATCGCCACCCGCTTGAGCGGTGTCGCATAGCTGATGCGCCAATCCATCTTGAAGCGCTCGGCGACGCCATCAGCAAACGCTTGTTCTAAAGCCGGTTTTGACAAATCGAGGTGCGGCGTTTGGAATTCCAGGCGCATAAAAAACTCGCCGCCTACCGGGTCGGTCGAATGTTGGTCCAGTTGGGTGATGTTTACGCCGTGCGAATACAAAAAATTGGTCACAGAGGCAACAATTCCAGGGCGATCAGCGCAGTTGATTAACAGTCGGGCGGTTTCATCCACAATCATTCTCCCCAGAAGGCGTTTTAAGTGCTTATATCATGCTCTTTTTTCTTGAGAAATCCATATCAATAGATAGAGACATCTTAAAATGATTGCTTTAAGATAATATTTCGATACGATTAAATAAAGAATCGTTGATAAGAACCTGATAGATACAACTGTTTGTACAAACTATGATATAATGTAATTTCATTCGTAGGGAATGGAACATTATATTCTATTTTTTGATCTCTTATGACAGATACGCTGACAGAGCACATTAAAGAAGAACTAATCGAGCAGTACGTCAAACAACACCCTGGCGTATCCAAAAGCGATGTCGTAACCAAATGCCAAAATGGCGTTCTCGTAACCGATTCAGTCGCCAACCTGATGCAAGACATCCAATCGCGTAATAAAGTCAAATCCGCCGCAAAATCAAACCAGCAAACCATTAATGAGCACATCAATGAGTACCTTTGCGTTGAGCCGGACCAGCGATACAAAAACTGCCAGCAATCCGTCGGACAATCGAAAAAGCTAATCGACTTTCTATTTAATTCCACTCAAATGCCGTTTGGCCTCTTAGAAAAACGAGGAGCAGTCGATTTTCTAAAAAAGAGAGAATTGCAATGCGCAGGCGCGGCGCGGGAAATTATCCACAGTCGAAAAAAACTTGCGGAGTTGATGGAATCAAACGAATTCGCCCAGTCGCTGCTCAAGACGCTTGTTACGCAATACCTTCACGGCGGCGCCGAGCAGCTCAAGTCGCAGGTTTCGATCTATAACAAAGAAGTAGAACTTGGGAATTTTTACGTTGAAAAAACCAAGTACCTCATAAAAAAATCCGTCGATATCCTCAAAGACAACACCGACAAAAAAACCCGTCTGCTGGTTCGTGACGTTTATTCGTTTTTGGTAAAAAGCGAAGTCTCGAAAATGGATTTGTCAAAACTAGACCAGGGCCAGCTCAACAGCGCCTTGGAGAAATATGAAAATAACTTAGGCATCCGCGCAAAACAAGCGCAAGGCGTACAGATGGTGGTCGATATCATCGAAGCAATATTAAAGGAACTCGAAGACAAAGAGGCCGCCGCCAAAGCCGCAAAGAAAGAAAAAAAACCAGCAAGCGGCGGCAACCGCATGGCCTTCGCCAAAAAACTCATGGGCAAATTCGGGTTTTAGTTTGTTTGTTTTCCCGAAATAAAAAACAATTTGAAAAATCAGTAATTACGCTGCGTCGGGTTCGCGTTGTTGTTTGAGAACGTGCACCCATAACACCGTCATGTCGGCGGGGAAAATGCCCGGAATACGCGCCGCCTGCCCAATGGTCGCAGGTTGGACGCGCTTGAACTTCTCGCGGGCTTCGTTACGCATCCCATTTACTTTGTCATAGTTAAAATCGACCGGGATACGGCGGCGTTCTGATTTGCTTTCTTCTTCGATGACCTTCAGCTGGCGCTCGATATATCCCTGATACTTGGTCTCGATTTCAACTTGCTCCAACACGCGTGGATGATAGCGCTTTGCGTCAACACCAAAACACTCAATGTATTCGGCCTTCATCGGAGCACGGCGTAGAATTTGTTCTAACGGCGCGGGGTGTGAAAATTCACCCAAACCAAGATCAGCAAATATATTTTTGACCGCCTCGGTGGGCGTCACGATGCGTTTTTGCAGTTCCAGCCGAAGCGCGGCGATATCCCGTTTCCAGCCCTCGACCTCGTCCTTCCATTCGCGTGGATTCAGCCCCAATTGATAGCCGTGTTCCATCAAGCGAAAGTCGGCGTTGTCTTGGCGCAGCAACAAGCGATGCTCCGCCGATGCGGTAAACAAGCGGTATGGCTCTTCGCAGCCTTTGGTGACGAGGTCGTCAACCAACACGCCGATATAGGCTTCGTCGCGGCGCAGAATAAACGGCGTCTCGCCTTTGACCTTCAGCGCCGCGTTGATTCCCGCCATTAGGCCTTGCGCGGCGGCCTCTTCATAACCGGAGGTGCCGTTGAGTTGCCCCGCCATGAATAAACCTTCGAGGTGTTTGCTTTCCATCCAGGGGAACAGGTCTTGCGGATTGGAAAAGAAATATTCAACAGCGTAACCGGGTTTGAGAATTTTAGCGTTTTCCAAACCGGGGATAGTTTGAATAAATTTTTCCTGCACATCGACTGGCAGGCTGGTCGAGATTCCATTGGGATAGACAACGTTGCAATCAACGCCTTCCGGTTCGATAAACACTTGGTGTGAATTTTTGTCAGGGAACTTTTTGATCTTGTCTTCAATCGAAGGGCAATAGCGCGGCCCCACGCCTTTGATCTTACCGGAATACAACGGCGAACGGTCAAGCCCGCCGACAATGGCTTCGTGCGTTTTCTCGTTGGTGCGGGTGATATAGCATTGGATTTTATTCTGCACCTGGACTTCGGGATGATATGAAAACGCCTTGGGTGGTTCATCGCCAGGTTGGACTTCAAGATTGGTAAGATCAATTGAACTCTGCTCAAGCCGGGCGGGCGTGCCGGTTTTAAGGCGACCGAGATTGAAACCCAACCCGGTCATGCAGTCAGCGAGAATTTGCGACGGGCTTTCGTCAATACGCCCTCCAGCGACTTGCTCCATACCGAAGTGCATAATGCCGCCGAGGAACGTACCCGGCGTAAGGACGACCGTCTTGCCGTAAAGCGCATTGCCGTTGCGATCAGCGACGCCGCGAAGTTTGCCGCTTTCGACGACCAGCTGGCATCCTTCGCCGGAAAGCAAATCAAGATTCGGCGTATGCTTCAAGCGCTCGACCATAACCTGGCTGTAACCATCGCGGTCTGACTGCGCGCGCGGCGAACGTACGGCGGGGCCTTTAGAGGCATTCAGCATCTTGAAGTGAATGCCGGAACGGTCAGCGATATGCCCCATGATACCGCCCAAGGCGTCGATCTCACGCACCAGTTGTCCCTTGGCGACGCCGCCGATGGCTGGGTTGCAAGACATTTTCGCCAGCGCATTCACGTCGAACGATAGCAGCGCCGTCTTGGCGCCCATGCGCGCCGCTGCTGACGCGGCTTCGCATCCGGCGTGTCCACCGCCGACAACGATTACATCGTAATCCATCAGGTAACGACTCCAAATTATAGTTCAACGAGATAGCGTAGCACCAAAACGGCCGCAATGAATTGCGGCCGTCAGTCAATATTTGCATGTTGATTTGGCTAAACGTCTATTTGTCTGCGATCGGCAACGGGCGCGTCTTGATGACAATGTTGCGCATTTTAGTGTTGTCGTTGCGCAGAACGATTTGCGATTCGCGCTCGAATACGATCACAGGGACGTTGCTATAAACCAGGTAATGGTTATCCGGCATGATGAACTCAAAGGTGTGACTGGTTTCATACGCAAAAAACGTGCGCCCGGCATTGTCTTCCCCAATTTCTGCAGAAGGCGCGTTCAAGCGTACGCGGATACGTAGTTGCTTTTTGCTATTCCTTGGAACCGGCTTGGTATACATGATCCTGAGTTGAGGGTTATTGTTCACTTGGACGCGTTTGATTTCGTAGTTCAGTTCTTCCTGCGTACTCATATCAAACACAGACAAAACTTCAAGGTCGCCCTGTGTGTCGTCATGGATAAAACCGCCGCTGGGGAACAAGAAGACTTGGTTGCCTGTCAATGCGTCTTCAACGTCGTAAGTCAATTCGACTGCGCGGGACGCGACGTCGACGACTTCGTAGGTTACATTGGCTTGCGCCGTAATGGCAAACAGCAAAGCAATGATGGGTATTAAACGCATGCAATTCATTTTCAGCCTCCAAATAATTTCGTTAACCATAGTTTATCGTTGTTTGAGGCCGTTTGCCTAATGGAAATAAATGTTAGTTTTACTACCCCGGTCATTCTTGACCTAGCAAGGCTCGTATGATGAAGTGGTTTTATCATGTTATAGCATTTCAATATGGAATGAAGGAAAGACGATGAACGACGCGCCGGCTCCCAAAGCCACTCAACGCCTGACCAGCTTAGACGCCTATCGCGGCGCCATTATGATTTCCCTGATCTCAGTTGGATTCGGATTTCACACCGCGTTTGCAAATCATCCTTTCCTGGGCTTTCTGTCGCGCCATACCGAACACGTCCCCTGGCAAGGCTTCGTCTATTGGGACCTCATCCAGCCCGCTTTCATGTTCATGGTCGGCGTCGCCATGCCCTTCGCCTACGCCAAGCGGCTATCGATGGGAGACTCGCATAACAAAATCCTTTTTCACGCTTTCCGGCGAAGCATCAACCTGTTTCTTGTCGCCGCTGTGTTTTCTTCCATCCACGCGGGAACCCCGACTTATACCCTGGTCAATGTGTTGCCGCAAATCGCCTTCGGTTACATGGCGACGATGTTCGTTCTGCATAAAAGTTTCCGCTTCCAAGGCGCGGTCGCGTTGCTCATTCTGTTTGTTTATGGAACCGCTTGGGCGCTGTACCCGTATTGCGGCGAAGGCGGCCCCTGGGCGATGAGTTATGAAAACATGGGCGGCGATTTTGACTTGTGGGCGATGGGTCGACATAACTCCGGCTATTGGATGTCGCTCAATGCCATTCCATCGGCATCGACCATCATCGCCGGGGCCATGTGCGGAAAACTCCTGGCGAGCAACCAGTCTCACGCCAAAGTGATGAAAATCTTCGCCGCATCTTCCATCGCGCTGATCGTTGCGGGGCTTATCCTCAGTCTATGGGTTCCGATTATCAAGCGGATTCTCAGCCCGTCGTTTGCGCTGTATTCAACGGGATGGTCGATTTTGTTTTTGATGGTTTTTTATTGGATAATTGATGTCTTGGGATACAAGAAGTGGACGTTCTTCCTGATCGTGATCGGAATGAATTCCATCGCGGCGTATGTGGTCTTTCAATTGTTCCGTGGGTGGATTGACAATTCCATCATGGTATTCAGCCGCCCGGTGATTGACGCACTTGGCATTTACGGCGACGTGCTGCAGGCGTTTCTGGTCCTCGCCGCCCAATGGTACATCTTCTATTTCTTCTATCAGAAAAAAGTGTTCTTTAAGGTGTGATATTTTCAGGTGCGTTTATATTTCGTGTCATTGCGAGCGAAGCGAAGCAATCTCGGTTTTCGACGCGTGAGATTGCTTCGGTCGCTTACGCTCCCTCGCAATGACACAGACGAACAGATTTATATTGATCTTGGGGGAGGGAGGTTGCGCAGCCTGCCCCGTAGGGTGAAATGAATGCAATGAATTCCACTGATGGATTTTGATAACCGATTCAAGGGCTGCCCGCTTCGCGGCCTTGGCTCACCACCCAGCCCAGCCGTTGACTTTACTTATCAAAATTATGAGTTGTTCTTTTTTATAATGTGTAATCTGGTTGTAATCTGGAAAAAGTAGTGATAATATTTTTTCATGGATATATTCACGGTGTGGCGGAATTGGTATACGCACCGAACTAGAAACTCGGCGATCTTTGATCTTGTGGGTTCGAATCCCACCACCGAAAATAAAGCGGATTTAAACTGCAATCCGTTTTACCATATAAATACTTATTCCCATTCAGAAAGATTATGCGAAATTGCATCCAATTTATTTCCATTCCTCATGCCTGTGTGGACACAGGCGCTCCATTTTTCACTCCTCCACCACCACATACACTCTTGCCATGGCGGTTGTATCATTGGTGGAGCGGCGGCGGACGGTGACGATGTACGTCCCCGGTTCCTGGTAATGGTGCGAGACGGTAGCGTATTCATCCTTCGACTTGGTCTTGCCAAACGCGCCGTCGCCGAAATCCCAAATCTCGCTGCCGCCCTCGCATCGGAAGGTACGCGTCTTGAAGAAGACTTCCTGCCCGGGCTTGATTTCTGTGGTGGGCCAATAGGTCACATTGATCGAAGGCGGCGCCAGTTCCATCGGCTTGTCCGCGTCGAACACCTGCACCACCGCGAAGTCAACCGCCTCTCTGCCCTTGTCGTCCTGTATGCGCAGGATTTCCGAATACACGCCGGGCTTGTCGTATGTGCGGATTACGACCGGGCCGGACGCGGTCTCGCCGTTGTGGAATTCCCACTGGTACGACTCGATGCTCCCGCCGTCGCATATCGAGTTGGAGCCGTCGAGCCGAACCGCCGCGCCGACCACCGCGAACTTGTGCGGACGCGCCACCGCCAGCAACGCGCCGGGGTGTTCCTGCAAGTAGGCGTCAACGATAAACGGGTAAGCATAGACGATGTTTCCATTGGGTGCATGGACGCCGAAGTGCAAATGCGACCAGCCGCCGGATGCGCCCTCCTTGCCGAGGATGCCGATCCAGTCGCCTTTCTTGACGCGCACGCCCGGCTCAATTTGAGGCAGGATGGCGTGCAAGTGCGAATAGCGGTACACCCAACCGGCGTCGTCGCGAATATAGATCACGTCATAGCGCTGCTTGACGTGCGGCATGTCGTCTACTTCGGGTAGGATCGCATCACCCGCCGAAATCACCCTTCCGTTCGTCGCGGCGACGACAGGCACCATCATGTCATAGCCGCCGAAGTCATAGCCGTAGTGATAGTAGACGTTCTCGTATTGCGGCGAGTCAGCGGCGTCAACGTAAGCGGGTTCGTTGCACATCTGCGTGTCAGACGCGAACCAGCGCTGCTTGACGGGATACCCCAACCGCCCCGGTTCAAACAACGGCGCATCCGGCGCCCAGAAGCGCAGACGGGCGTCTTTGTCAGCGGGGAATCCCCAAGCGTTGCCATGCGATGAGTTTCCTGGAAACCCCTTGGTCAGAGCGCAGTCAAGTTTCACGCCGTTCACGATCTGCGGCATGGTATAGAGCGCTGTCGGTATGGTCGCCTGCTCGCCGTCAACGATGATTTTCACCATCGCTTCGCGCACCGCATGGCGAAGCGGGTCGACAGTCTCATTGACGGCTTTCAGTTGAATCGACTTCACGCTTCCATCCGGCAACTCAAATTGATAGGTTTCGTTAATCGCCAGATCAACGATGACGGGCTGGCTGGTCGCGCTGAATACGAATAGAAAAACGGCTGCCAAAGAAAGAATGACTTGTTTCACAGTAATGCTCCTTAAGCGATCAATTCGCGAGTATTTTCTGTCTATGTTGAATATTTGAATTTCACTATAAATAATTTTATGTCTTCCTTGATGAATGATTCGATTCTACCCTATGCAAGGTTCATACAACTATAGGAAACTCACAACAATACGCAATTAAAATTTATATAGTGATTACCAGGTTACTGTGCGGATAGAGTTTACATAACTGTATCTATCGCTGAGCCCTACGGGCACGCTTACCGCACAACATTTTGACACACGCTCTAGGAGGCAACTATGGGCCACTTGGCCATCACCGGAGGAACGCCAGTCCGCACGGAGCCTTTTGCGCCGTGGCCGGTTTATGATGAGCGCGAAGAAAAAGCGCTACTGGAAACGCTGCACAGCCGCGAATGGGGCATCGGTTCCAAACAAATCGACGACTTCGAGATAGAGTTCGCCGAGTTCTGCCGCGCCAAACACGCCGTCGCCTGCACCAACGGCACCGACGCGATTTACATTGCCCTGCAAGCGCTCGGCGTCGGTCCCGGCGATGAGGTCATCATTCCGCCATATACATTTATCGCAACGGGCATCGGCGTGTTGATGACCGGAGCAACGCCTGTATTTGCGGACATCCACCCGGAAACATACAATCTCGATCCAAAATCGGTTGAAACCAAAATCACCGAAAATACCAAAGCGATTATTCCCGTTCATATCGCGGGCAACCCCGCCGACATGGACGGCATTCTCGATCTCGCCAAACGCAAGAACCTATACGTCATGGAAGACGCCGCTCAATCTCACGCCGCCGAATGGCGCGGCGAACGCGTTGGCCCGCTGGGCGACTTGGGGACGTTTTCATTTCAGAACTCGAAGAACCTTTCGGCGGGAGAAGGCGGCGCCATCGTGACGAATGATGAAGCGCTGGCAGACAGAGTGCGTTCTTTCACGAACTGCGGTCGCGTCAAAGGCGGCTTGTGGTATGACCATCACGAACTCGCAGGCAACCATCGCCTGGGCGCATTCCAAGCCGCCGTCCTGCGCGTCGGCCTCACCCGTTTGGATGAACAAACCCAACGCCGCGAAGACAACGCCGAGTACCTTCAATCGCTGCTGGCAAACATCGACGGCGTCAGCATGACCGGGATGCACCAACACGCCACCCGCCGCGTCCATCATCTCGGCATCTTGCGCTACAACCAACAAACCTTCAACGAATTACCGAAAGCAAAATTCATCGACGCGTTGAACAAAGAAGGCATCGAATGCGCGTCCGGCTATCTGCCGCTCTACAATTATTATTACTTTCAACACTTCGCCGAAAAAACGCCCGGGTATGAATCGTTATACAAAGGCAAGGTTGATTATTCGGCTGTCGATTGCCCGGTCGTCAACCGCATTTGTGAAGAAGAATCGGTCTGGTTGTTTCAAGAAACATTCCTGGGCGCCAAAAGCGATATGGACGACATCGCCGAAGCAATCACAAAGATTCAACAACACGCAGACGAAGCGAAAGCCTGACAGGGAGCCTTATCATGGTGAAGACCGCCGTTATTCTCGCAGCAGGTCGCGGAAGCAAAATCTGGCCCTATGGCGACACCTGGCCCAAGGCCGCGCTGCCCATTGCCAACTGGCCTTTGATTCAATGGCAGATTGAGGCGATGCAGTCCTGCGGCGTTGAAAATTTCATCGTAGTGGTCGACCACCTCGCCGGACAAATCCGTAGCGCAGTGACGGAATACGAAGCCGTCGAGTGCATCGAACAGCCACGCGCCTCCGGCACGGCGGAAGCGTTGTTACACGCGCTGGATTACGTCGAAGACGAAAAATTTCTGGTCGTCTACGGCGATACCCTCTTCACCGAAGAAGACATGGGCGCCTTGATCGAGCAGGCAAATCATAATCCTGAACCTTGCGCTTTAGTCCAGGCGTTGGGGACACTGCCCCCCCATGAGTGGCTGTGCGCAAACCTGGAAGAAAACGTTATCAAAGAAATATGGGGACACCCGCGTGAAGCCAGCCATCGCTTGTGTGGGATTTGCGTTCTCAACCGCGACTTGGTTCCCTATCTGGAAAACCATCCCGGATTCATGCTCTCAGTCGAAGTCGGCGCTATGCCCCCGCATGAATTTGAACTGGCGGAATCACTCAGCCAATACGTCAAAGCAGGCGGGACAGTCGCAGCGATTGAAACCCAGGAACTCTTTTTCGACATCGACAAACCCTGGCACCTACTCGACGCCAATGAAGCATTTCTAAAGTATCTCGGCGCCAAGTTGACCGATAACGAAATGGCGGCGGGCGCGGTCGTCGAAGAAGGCGCTGAAATTGACGGCTTTGTGGTGATGGGCGAAAACGCCTTCATCGGACGCGACGTAAAAATCAAAGGCAATCTATGGATCGGCGCCAATAGCAAGGTCATCGACGGCGCCATCATCGGCGCGAATTCCTGCATTGGCGAAAAAACCATCGTGCGCGAATATTGCCGCGTCGAAGAAAACACCTCCATCGGCAGCAACTGCATCGTCGGACACGGCGCCGAAGTGGGCGGCATCTTGATGGACGGCGCCTACTCGTTCCACTACGGCGAATATTGGGGAATCATCGGACGCTCCGCCGACCTGGGCGCCGCCACGGTATGCGGCAACCTGCGCTTTGACGACCAGAAAACCGTACACCGCACACAAGGTCGAAAAGAAACCCCGACCACCAATTCGGTCAACGCCGCCTATCTGGGCGACTACACCCGCACCGGGGTCAACGCGATCCTAATGCCGGGTATTCGCGTCGGCGCATACAGCGTTGTAGGCGCAGGAGTGATTCTGAGTGAAGACCTGCCTAATAACAGTCTCGTCTACACGAAACAAGAACAGGTGCGCACCACCTGGGGGCCAGAGAAATACGGCTGGTAAGTTATCTACACATTTGTTACTATATTTTTTATTTGATTGGGGAGTTACATATCAATGAAAAATCCACTGGCTCTTAGTCGCAGGCATTTTCTATCAACCGCAATCGCGCCACTCGTCGTTCCCGCCCGCGTCTTGGGCGCCGATAACACCGTCGCCCCCAGCGAACGCATCACCATGGGAATCATCGGCATGGGCACCATGGGCAACGGGCACCTGTTCGGCGAAGCATGGACCTACCTGCCGGACGGCTACGCCAACCGCGACGACGTGCAAATTCTCGCCGTCTGCGACGTGTGGGAAACCAAACGCAAACAGTCGCGCGCGCGGCTGCATAATTTCTATCAACAAAAATTCGGACGCGGCAACTACACCACCTGCGAAGACTATAACGATTTTCGCGACGTGCTTGCGCGTGAAGACATCGACGCGGTGTTGATTGCAACGCCAATCCACTGGCATGCACAAATGGCGATCATGGCGGCGAATGCAAAAAAAGATATCTATTGCGAAAAACCGACGGCGGTCTCGATCAAAGAAAGCCAGGCCATGGTGAAAGCCGTCAAAGAAAACGGCTGCATCTATCAGGCCGGAACCCAACAGCGATCCGAATATGACGGCAAGTTCCGCACCACCTGCGAACTCATCCGTAACGGGCGCGTCGGCAAACTGCAAGATATTTATGCGCACCGCAACGGCGGAGGCGCCATCTGGACGGAAAATCACGGCGACGAACAATCGGTCCCCGAAGGCTTCGATTGGGACCTCTGGCTTGGCCCTGCGCCGAAGATGCCCTACCAGGGACGCTACGACGCCCACCTGTTCGGCTACGGCAACATTAACTGGGGACAACACCATTACGATATCGTCCAATGGAGCATGGACGCCGACCGCACCGGGCCGATTGAAATCAGTTACGACCAAGACCACGCCGTCTACAAATACGCCAACGGCGTCACCGTGCATGGCTGCCCCTACAAAGGCAACCCCATCGGCGAAACCGGCGGCGGCTGGTATATCGGCGACAAGGGAATGATCGGCGTCGACCGCGAGCATCTGACTTCGATGCCGAAGGAAATCGTCTCCACGCCATTCGGAGAAAACGACAAGCCCCTGTATCACACCAAAGGGCATTCCATTAATTTTCTCGAGTGCATCAAATCGCGCAAGCAAACCATCTGCGATGCAGAGACCGCCCACCGCTCCGTAAGCGTCGTATTACTTGGCGGGATCGCGACGCAACTCAAACGCACACTGAAATGGGACCCGGCGAAAGAGCAATTCATCAACGATGATGAAGCCAACAAAATGCTTAACATGACGCATCGTACGCCGTGGGAATTCTAAGGGATCAGGCCGCCGTCGTCGTTAGGATTGGCGTCTAGCGTTAGTTTGGTGCGGGATGAGGGTCTTGTGAATGTCGCATGAGTAGAGCGTTCAAAAAATTCGGCGATGGAAATATCTTTAAACCAGGGAGCGTATAGTTCATCGAAGCCAATTGGCTCGCCGCCGATATCGACATATTCAACCTGAATCCAGGGGAAGAATACCGTGTGCAGCATCTCGCGCATCTCATCTAAAGCGCCGACGCCGGGCGGTACGCTCTCCATCGCTTTGACCGGGACGCAATAGAGAATGACGCCCTGGTCGTCTTTCACGGTTATCTTGCCCAGAAAACGCTTCCCGTTCAGTAAATGCAATTCCACCAATTCGCCGACCATAATTCAATGTCCCTATGAATGATTTGATGAACAGATTCAGCGTATCGTTTTCATGTACTTGGTACAAGTTTCGCAAAAGGCCTCTACACTTCCCAAATCAAAAAAACGCGGCATAGTTGCATGAAAAAACGCGAGGCATTGAAACGATGAGCATATTCAGCGCATGGAAAGCCCCCACGCCGCTAGCCCTGCAAGAACGGGTGTTTATCGCATGCGCGGGAATTTTCATTGCATCGTTGGTTTCATGCAACCTGATCTTTCAGAAATTTTTTACCTGGTCGCCTTTCGGCTGGTACACATTCGAAATCTCCGTCGGACTGATTCCCTACCCGATTACTTTTTTAGTGACGGATATCGTTTCAGAAATCTATGGACGAAAGCGCGCCGATCAAATCGTCATCAGCGGCTTGCTTGCAAGTATTTTTGTGATGGGGCTGATTCTCATCGCGCAAGCGGTTCCGCAAACCGATTGGTCGCCCGTATCCAATGAAGAATTTTCAAAAGTGTTCGGCCTGTTCGGCCCTGCGGTGTTCGCTTCGATGTGCGCCTATCTTGCCGCGCAATTTATTGATATCCGCTTGTTCCATTTTTGGAAGCGCCTGACCAAGGGCCGCCATTTGTGGCTACGCAATAATGCCTCAACCATCGTTTCGCAATTGGTTGACACCATCATGGTGATATCGTTGCTGTGTATCTTTGAGACAATCGAATGGAGCCGCTGGTATGGTTTGGTGGAAAACGGTTTTGTCTACAAAATAACCTTTGCGCTTCTGGATACGCCGCTGTTCTATCTAGCCAACTGGAAGCTGCGCAAATGGATGAATCTGGGCAAATATGACGAGATTCCCGAACAACAGTCGCTCGCATAATTGACCCATTTAAAGTCCAGCCAAATCGACTAAACTTTGATAGAGTATTTCTTATATGGAGATTCGCGGATGGTTTTGCTGATTGGCTCGCTGGCATCGTCTCTCGCGCTGTATTCCCTCTTTATCATCGGGTATTACGCCGCGTGGAACGATTTTAAGCCCAAACGAGTTTCTCAAGATGACGATTACGCCTTGGCGCCGCGAACTCAATATGAATTGACGCCCACCAAACGCACCCGCGCACTCACTGACCGTGAATTAGGTTTGATTCATATTGATGATTCTGTCGCAGACCCGGCAATTCAGCGTCGGGATAAAATGCGTGAAGCGATAAAAAATTACGCCGCACAAGACCCCGAAGCGGCTGCCGAAGTGTTACGCAGTTGGATTTCACAACCATAATGTAACTTTTCTCTTGATAACTTGTTTACAGCCTGTGAATAACTCACTTTTCTTTGTTTTTTCGATTTCTTGAGTTGCGCGTCCAAGGGTTTATGAGTACCCTGATTAGAATAAAATACGGCGGTATTTAAGAGGGCTATGTCGGAACCAATCCATGACTCTTGCGGCGTTTTTGCCATTGCCAACGCAGAAGAAGCGTCTCACCTCGCCTACTTGGGTTTATATTCACTCCAACACCGCGGCCAAGAAAGCGCTGGCATCGTAACAAACCAAAACGGTCATACCTTTCAACATCAAGGCATGGGTCTCGTTGCTGATGTATTTAATGAAGACACCCTCAATAAGTTACACGGCGACAGCGCGATTGGACACGTACGCTACTCCACCACTGGTTCCAGCAACCTTAATAACGCTCAGCCAATTTTGTGTGACTACCGCCGCGGTTGGCTCGCAGTCGCCCACAACGGCAACCTAATTAATACACTAGAGTTACGCACGGAACTTGAATCTAAAGGATCAATCTTCCGCACCACCACCGACAGCGAAATTCTCATCCATTTACTTGCGCGCTCCCCAGAAGAGGATTTTCTCAAAGCGTTGCACGAGTCGCTGCAGCATCTGCGCGGCGCTTTTTCGATGGTTTTGATGAATGAAGACTACGTCATCGGCCTGCGCGACCCGTTGGGCATCCGCCCGCTTTCGTTGGGCCGATATAAAGATGGGTTCGTCTTTTCGTCAGAATCCTGCGGTTTTGATATCATCGACGCCGAGTATATGCGTACCGTCGAGCCAGGCGAAATGGTCATCATCACCAAAGACGGCAGCATGGAAAGCCGCTTTTTCGCCCGTCCTGAACGTCATGCGCAATGTATTTTTGAATTGGTCTATTTTTCCCGTCCCGACAGTTACATTTTTGGACGCGAGGTCAATCCCGCTCGGGAAAACCTGGGGCGCATTCTCTGGCAGGAACGCCCAACCGAAGGCGACGTAATCGTCCCGGTTCCCGACTCAAGCGTTTGTTCCGCCCTGGGATATTCGCAAGAAAGCGGCATCCCCTTTAAGCAAGGCATTATCCGCAGCCACTACATAGGCCGTACCTTTATTGAACCCAGCCAGAGCATCCGCGATTTTGGCGCGAAAATTAAATACAGCCCGGTGCGTTCTGTGCTCGAGGGCAAGCGCGTCATCGTCGTTGACGACTCGATTGTGCGGGGAACGACGATCCGCAAAATTGTGAAGATGATCCGCAAATGCGGCGCAACCGAGATTCACCTGCGCATTGCTTCGCCGGTATGGATTGAACCGTGTTACTACGGAATCGACACACCGGAACGCAGTCGTTTGATCGGCGCGACCCACACGTTAGATGAAATTAAAACTCACTTGAGAGTTGATTCGCTGCACTACCTGACCACTGACGGGCTACACAAAGCCATCGGCGGAACGGAAAATGAATTCTGCAATGCCTGTTTCAGCGGCAAGTACCCACTACGATTTCCCCGCATGGAAGAATCAACCGACATCGATAACGGCAAAAGCGAAGTCGCCGCCGAAAAACGCCTCGTCCACCTGAATTTGTAAGAGTTTCATCATTTCGTTTCATATTTATTATTTCTCGCAAATTTGATAATCCCCAAGTTTGCGCTTACGCAAAATGCTGGTCGAATTTTAGGGGAGGAGTTGAACCTGTCCCTTCTCCCTCTGGGAGAAGGTTAGGATGAGGGCAACAAATTTTGGTGGGGTAAGTATAAAGAACCCACCCTACGGGACCACAGTGACTACATTTGGTTCGTGTCATCTCGAGCGCAGCGAAGCGATCTCGCTTTTCGATTTGTGAGATTGCCGCGTCGGCCTTCGGCCTCCTCGCAATGACACTGGCCTTGATTTTCAAGACAGTCGCTACTTGATTTTGCTAGCCTCCCCTTTTTCATACGATTTCAATAGTTCATTCATTCTACTCATCGCGTCTTCAACCGATATCTCCGTCATACACATGTGATGCTTGAGCGGGCAGGTACGTTTCATACAGGGGGCGCAATCGAGATTTTTATTCAGCAATACCGCTTGGGTTCCTAACGGCCCGGTCGCAGTGGCATTCGTCGGCCCGATGAATGTAAGTGTGGGGCGCTTTAACGCAGCCGACGCGTGCATCACCCCGGAATCATTACACGCGACCACGTCACATGCCTCGATCAATGCGAACAACTGACGCAAAGATGTTTGCCCTGCGAACGATACAACCCCATGCCCCGCTTGTTGAGCGATTGCGTCCGCCGCATCCGCCTCGGCTTTTGATCCCAACAGGATAACGCTCGCGCCCAATTCATTCACGCAGCGTTGCGCGAGTTGCGCGTAGCGTTCCCCCGGCCAGCACTTGGCGGGACCATACGCGGCGCCAGCGGCCATCCCAATGATGCGTCCAGGCGCAACGCCGGAGCGTTGCATCAACGCTTGGACCGAATCCCGCTCGTCAGGCAATAAGGAAATACACGGCTCTGCTGTTTCTAGCGAACCATTTAGTAGTTGGTTGTATACAGCAGAATGGTGAATGTCTTTATGAGGCTTTTTGAACGCCTGCGTCAAAAGCAAACGGCGTAAATGGGCGCGGTAGCCGATGCGTTGGGGGATGTTGCCGAGTCGAAATAAAAAAGCCGATGAAAATGAATTCGGGAGCAGGTATCCGGCATCATATTTTTGTTTTTGCAATGACTTTGCCGCGTCGCGCATCCGCCCCCAACTTCGATGCCAGCGTTGATCGAGCGGCGTCAGCGTCCAGGAGCAGGGCGCATGTTGAAAGACGGGCAGAGCAACTGCCCCGCCCGTCAGAGTGATTTCATCGTCCTGATGTTCTTCCGCAAACCGCGCCAGCGCCCCGCTTGCCATCACAGCGTCGCCGAGCCAGTTCGGCAATCGAATAAGAATCTTCGCCATTGGTTAAAAGACGGAGACGAAGTCTATGGTTAATGGGTCTCCATAGTTCGATAAACTTCCATTTGCTAACGACGCTTGCAATTGAAGTAAATAGGTCGCGGATTCCAAATCGGTACTGATACGGAGCGAATTGTTCTCAATTGTCGGCTTGCTTAAAAATTCAAACGGTTCGAGACCGTCGATGATTTTTGTCATTTTAAGCGTATAACTTACCGCCCCAACAACTGGATTAAATGTAAGCAGTAACCCATTATCCGGGTCTTGTAATTCTGCGACTGCACAAGGATTCGTCTGCCAATCAAAAGCCAAGTTCAGCGGCTCTGTCGAAAAATCAACCGTCGTCCGGTCTATCACTGCGCAAAACGGCCCGTCCGGTTCCATGTTTGGAACATCAGCGCTTGCCCATGACGGCGGAGCGATATTTTCATCAACGACGGGAAACGGTGTTGGAGTCGGCGTTGCAATCGGCGGCGCGGACAAAACGACTTCGAAGGTATCAGTCGCGATCAGACCAATTTGACCATCCAGCGTCTTGGTTCGGATAAAAACCGTTTGAGGACCCGTTTGGGTAAATCCAAAGGGAAATTCAGCAAACGGTTTAAATGAATTTGTTGTCAATCCGCGCTTTTCAACGTCTTGGAAGGTAATGTTCTCTACAAAGACGTCATAGATCACTTGTGAAGCGTCAGGATGCGAGGGCGGGTCCCAGCGAATTTCAAAGTTGCGGGTTTGGCTAATCGAAACTTCGCGACCAGGAATAAAGGTAATGTTCTCCACGATACCCGCTGGCGGCGTCGGCGTGGCGGTCGGCAACGCCAAGCCCTGCCGATTAATCATTAACAGTAAATCAATTTGATTGACGACGCCGTCTGAATTCAGATCAAATTGACCGAGGTTGCGTTGCGATTGCACCTGCCATTTATGCGCGAGTGCGATTACGTCTTTTGAATCAATCACAGCGTTGCCGTCTATGTTGCCTGCTGGCGTTGGCGTTTGGAACCCAACGGGAGTTGGAGACGGCTCGAACCCTTGCCCGACGGCAGGAATTAAAAACGCCCAATTGCCTGACACGGTTCCAGTACCAGCGCCGCCTGTAATGGACACGCTCCAGGAATATTGACCCGTTTGCAATTGAATGCGGGTGATCTGCGGCAGCACATATTTTGTATCCGTGACAGTCACAGGGCCGATTTGAGGTGACAGCGGGTTTGGAGTATTCAACACAACGCTGAATTGGGTCGCACCCTCGGGCGCAGTCCATTCGAATCCACGCGTGACCAGATCGTCAATGGACGCCTCGCCGCCATTGGCGGGAAACACTGGGGCCAATTCTTGCGTAAATCCCGACACAGAGAATAATGCCGCGCATAGACAAACAATCCAACTCAAACCCAACCGAACCATAATCCGCTCCTCTGGTGCACTACAATCTCAAGTGTCCGTGCAACACAATATGTTACAAGCAAATCTACGTTAATATAACGTAATCAAACCGATATGACGAAACTTTTTTACTCTGCCGGTTTGGTTGAATCGACCATTGCGTTAAACGCGGGTTTCCAGTGCTCTAAAACTGCGTCCGGTCCGGTCAGTTTCCAATGCCAGGGGCCGCCGGGGCCTTCGATAACCGCCGCCAACATCCGCATTCCCGCCGTGGCTTCGCCGCCGCCCATCATAGCGCCGACCGCGAGGGTTCCTTTTACGTCAAGCGTTTGTACTGCAAGCCCGTTGACGGTCTTTGTGATTTGCTCCGGCTCGCCAACAGGGCTTTGCATTTGCCCGATCCAACGGTCGATATTTTGTTGGGCGGAACCGCCGATTCCCTGAAATAGCGCCAATTCGCCCGATCCTTCAACGCCTTCCGGTGCGGAAAGTCGAAACTGCGCGGCGCGAAAGCTGCTGCTGGGTTGCTCGGGGCTCCAGCTGGGGTCAATCTTAAATGACAAGCCCGCAGCGGTGGCCTGCCCGCCCGCAACTTCAAGCGGTTCCGCCTTCGGGCCTGGCATCAACATGGTTTCACCCTGGGGCTGCGATTGATTGATGGGCGGGTGGCTTGAAGGAAGTTCAGATGATTGCGCCACTTGAGGCGGCGTCGATGCACCTTCGGGCGCATCCACTAATTCTCCCTGGTTTCCTGAACATGAAGCGAAAGCCATCGCTGTGATTAGACAAAGTAATACGTTTTTCACGGGAATCTCCTCCGAATTTAGTTATACGGTTCGCTGCTATTTAAGTTAGGATAACGCCAACCGCCAAGTGGATTGGAAAAAAAATCATACAATTGCAATATTATTAAAACGATCCAGGCGCCCCGGCGTTACATTGAACAAGATGAACGCGATCGCTCAACTGGCGCCAGTGGAAAACCGAATGAACGACGTCGTCCCCGACGAAACGCTAATGGTGCGGTATGGACAAGGCGATGTAGACGCCTTTGACGAACTATTTCGGCGCCACCGAAATTCGGTCTATGCGTTTATCCAGGGGTTTGTCTATGCGCAAGACCAATGGGACGATCTGTTTCAAGCGGTGTTTTTAAAAGTGGTGCGCAACCGCAAACGCTATCAGCCGACGGCAAAATTCACAACCTGGTTGTACGTCATCGTCCGTTCGGTTTGCTTCGACGCGATACGGTCGCAAAAACGAAAGCCCGTTTTATCTTTGGTCAAAGGCCCAAGCGGAGAAATGGAAGACATGACGCTGACCATTGCCAGTTCAGAACGGAACCCTCGCGACGAAGCGCATGACAGCCGTTTGCGCGAGACGCTGTCGCAAGTGATCCAGATGTTGCCCGACGAGCAGCGCGAAGCGTTATTGCTCAAGGAAAATACAACCATGACCTTTGAAGAAATCGGAACGATGTTGGGCTGCCCGGCCAATACAATCAAAAGCCGGACGCACTACGCACTTTTGGCGATACGCAAACAGTTAATCAAACGCGGGATCACATTATGAACGAAGAACTGGTTCGCCAATGGATGATGGAACATCTCTACGGTGAGATTCACCCAGAAGACGACCAACGCTTGAATGATGCGTTGCAGAAAAATCCCGAACTGGCGCAAGAATGGCAGGACGCTCAAGCCGTCCATCTCCTCATGCGCCAGACAGAACATTCGGACGCCCCGCTCGCGCTGCAAGACGCCGTCCAACAAGCGGCGCGCAACCTTTCAGCGAATGACGCTTCGTTCTTTCGATGGGGGCGCTGGCTAACGGCGGCGGTCGTCCTGGTCGCATCCGGCGCAGCGTTTTTACAATTGAACGGCAATCTACCGGATAACTATCTTGTTGAATCGGAAGAAACTCAATCGCCCGAAATTGCGATGGCGCCGCAGTTCAAATTACAAATGGATGAGCCAAATTCGGAATCAACCGGATTGATGAAAATTGCACGAAACGGCGACTCGAACGAAGCCTTTACGCTGGCAACATCCAAAGGCCATATCGAACACAAAGCCAGTGAGAAACGAGACGCCGAAGCGGAAGATTTGTTCCGAACCGGGCTTGGCGTCTACAACCAGGCGTTTACCAAGATTGGCGATGACCGCCTCACCTTGCTAAAAAGCGCCGTCATTACCTTGAGCGATGTCGCTAAATTATACGCCGACCAAAAAGAATGGGCGGCGCTCGCCATGACGCTAATCGCTGACTCTCACCGGGCGTTAGATGATATTGATTCGGCGATTCAAACCTACCACCAGCTAATTTCGTCTTACCCTGAATCGGATTTGATTTGTACACAAGCGCGTATTTCGATGGTTGAGTTGTTGCTCACTCAAGAAGACCGCCTTGATGAGGTTGACCAGCAACTTAATGTCCTCGCCAAACAAGAGAAGCTATCAGACGACTTTGCGTCACTGGCGTTAACTGCATCAAGCAAAATTGGCGAGAAACACCCGGAACAAGCCTACACTTGGGCAATACAGGTATTGTCTTCGTGGCCGCCGCAACATATCTATCATCAAAAAGCGCAGCGCTTCGCGGCGCAATATTATAAAGATGCTTTGGCCGCGCACTCCATTCAACCCTGGTGGCAATTAGGTCCGCTGGACAATTTTTCGGTTCAGCCTGAAGACATTCCAGCAATTGCATCAACCAAAACAATGCCCGGCTATAACAACCGTCCCGTTGCCTGGGACAAGGTCCGCATTGAAAACGGCTTCATTGATTTTTCTCAAGACAAAATAAAAGAAGACGCATACCGCTCTATTTTTCTGGCGACCCATATTGATTCGCCAGAGCCACAGGTCGTCATTCTTGCGCTGACAGCCAAGGTGCGCGGCCTTTTATTCGTCAATGACGAACTGGTTTGGAAAGGCGCACTCAACCGAAACCTGTGGCGGCAAGAACAACAAAATCTATCCCGACACAGCATTCAATGCCCGCTCAAAAAAGGGCGCAACACAATTCTCTTTAAACTATTTTTCCCGACCGGAAAGAAAGACGACAGCCAGTTTTCCGTCGCCATTTTAGACACCGATCACAACATCAACCACGACCTGACGGCGTCGTACTAAAACTGAAACATACCAAAGAGGCTTAACCATGAAAACGAAACGAGCATTTCAACTTTTTATACTATTCATCGCCATCGCCTGGTTGGGCGTCGCGACCCAATCCGAAATTGCCTTAGACCGCAATGGAGTCGATATTACGCGAGGCCAAGATTCGCTGACCATCACGCTTCCCTTCTCGAACGAAGGCGGTTCGCGAAGCATCGACGAGTTGAAGGTCACGTTGCTGGGTGAAAAATACGAAACGCTGGCGACCGTCATCAAGAAGGTGGTATTGCTAAACGGACAGCAGATTGAAGAGGTCGCGCTGCCCATATCAGCCAACACGCCGGATATCTCTCAATGTGTTCTTCGCATTGATCTCATGGGACAAACCTGGCTGAAACCTTTGGGCGAGTCGCCCCAATCGCTTGAGTTGCAAGTCATCGGACAGCGCGAGTGGATCGAAGGCGCCAAAAGCATTGTGCGGGTGATTGCCAACAGCAGCGACGGCGCACCAGCCGCTGGCGTAGAGATTAACGCGTCGTTGTCGCTAAACGGAAAATCCGTCTTTAACTCGACCGCGACGACCGATAATGATGGCAGCGCGGAGTTAGTTTTCCCGGCGGCGAGCAATACCCAAGGCGATTTTGAATTAAACATCCAAGCCGATTCAAGCCTTGGGTCTCAAGTCGTGACTTCAGAAATCACCATCCAATCCGGCGTGAAGGTGTTTTTGACCACCGACAAACCGGTCTACCAACCACGCCAGACGGTGCACATCCGCGCGCTAGCGGCGCACCCCGCGACCAATAAGCCGATTGCGAACCGGGAAGTTACGCTGGAGGTCTACGACGGCCGCGGCAACAAGGTGTTCAAGAGCATCAAAACAACATCCGAATTTGGCGTGGTTTCAGCGGACTTCACGCTAGCGGATGAGGTCAATCAAGGCGATTACCTTGTCAAGACGATTTGCGGCGACTCCGAAACCGAAAAAGGCGTTCAAGTGTATGAATACGTCTTGCCAAAATTCCGCGTTGACGTGAAGAACCAGAATGAATTTTATTCGCCCGGCGATGTGGTCAAAGGCGACCTGGAAGCCCGTTATTTCTTTGGCAAGCCCGTCGATAACGGCAACATCAAAATCACAGCGAATTGCTTCGACGTCGGTTTTAATGAATTTGAAATTATCGAAGGTAAAACCAATGATGACGGTAAGTTCGAATATGAATTCACGGTTCCAGATCGCTTGATTGGACAACCTTCGTTTCAGGGCAACACCATCATCCAGATGGATGTTCGAGTCACTGATAGCGCTGACCATGAAGAGCAGAAAATCCATACGTTTCATGTTTCAGTCGAACCGCTTGAGATCGAGTTGGTTCCAGAAAGCGGGCATCTCATCGCTGGGGTTGAAAACGAAATTTTCGCCATTGCGTCGCATCCAGATGGAAGCGTCGCCAAGCCCAAACTCAAAGTTCAATCCGGTTGGTTAAAGCAAGATGTATCAGTGCAATGCGACGAAAACGGCATTGCGGCTTTCAAGCTAACGCCGGAGAGAAACGCCAACATTGAATTGACAATTCTTGCGGAACTGGACGGCGAGACGATCACGCTAGAAAAAGAGATTCCGACGGCGCCAGATGAGAACCGCATTCTAATTCGCCCAAATAAGGGCGTTTATCGCGTGGGCGACGTGATGACGGTCGATATTTTCACGCCAGATAAAGCGGGCGAAGCGGTTTACCTTGATATCGTCAAGAACAAGCAAACCATGCTGACTCACACCCTGCGCCCCCAAGGCGGCAAGGCGTCAATCCAACAAGCCATCGACATCGAACTCGCTGGGACATTGGAACTTAACGCTTATCGAATCAGAAACGACGGCAACATGATACGCGACACCAAGCGAGTGGTGGCGTTGCGTTCGGATGACCTGAAAATTGAAATTCAGCCTGATTTTGATGAATATGAACCCGGTCAACCCGCGAAACTCAAAATCGCCGTAACAGACCAGAATGGCGTCCCTGTGCAAGCCGCTTTGGGGATGCACATCGTTGACGAAAGCGTCTACAGCCTTAGCGAAAAAGAGCCTGGACTCGCAAAGGTGTTTTTCGCCATCGAACGCGAATTGTTGAACCCAAAAGTGGAGATTCACGGCTTCCATCTCGACAAGGCAATTCCCTTGTCAGCCAAACCGTTAGAAAAAAGCGACTCGCTTTCCCGCGCTCTGCTGGCGAAGTTAGACGCGCCATCACCCTTCGGCTTGTTCATTAATACGGTGCAGGAAAAACGCCAGAAAGCCCAGCAGGATTTGCAAAAATTTGTGAATGTCTTTAGCGCCAATGGGATTACGAATCTAGAACTTTCCCTCCCCTTGGGCGAAATTGCGCTCACAAATGATATTGATCTGACAGACATTTCCATCAATGATCCCTGGGGCGCCCCGTATGTTTCCTATATCAACCCTGCCAATGGGAGCACGGTTCTCGCCAGCGTTGGCATCGACCAGAAAGAAAAGACGGATGATGACGTGAAGGTTGCTTATTTTATGCAAGCGCGTGGCCGAAGCGTAATGATTGACCGCCTTGGACGTCGTATCCAATTGGGGCAAGAAGTTCTTTTTTTCCGAGGGGAAGCAGGAGCGGAACCGATGATGGAAGCCTTGCCGCAACGCATGATTCAAAAAGGCGTTGTCGAATTCGCCCCAGCACAAGTCGATAACATGGGCGGTATGGGGATGGGCGGCAATCAATTTGGCGCTCCTCCGGGCGTTGCATCCAATGTGCAAGATGAAGGAATCGGACAAAATTTATTTAAAGGCGGCGTAGACGAATTCATCATCGCCCAAGGAGCAAACGGCAGGACTGCCGTGCGAATACCCACTGACCGCTTTGCTCAAGACGGCGCGGGAGACCTTCAGTTAGGATTTGAACTCACATCAGATGAAATACTTACTCATGTTCAACAAAGAACGCAAGAAGATTTATTTGCGGATATATTTGTCAGCGCGGCAGATACGAAGGGTGAGGATGTATATTTCGCCAGCGATGACTTCGACGGAACACAGGAGGACTTCGGTTATTCAATAAAGGATCAAGATGATGATACGGCGAATACCCCCAATCGAGTAAAAGAGGGGGATGTAATTCCATTTGTCTTTCAGGTTACCGATAATGCGGGTAACAAAAATTTTGTCTACGACGACTCTTATGCAAATGGGATAAGACTTTTCGACGAAAGCGATGGCCCGCTGTTCGTTAACGGCGAGTTGAGCGAAGAAGCCGCGATGAAGGCGGCGGAGCGCTACGTCGAGCATTTTGGTGGGACGCTAGACGATGTCGCCGACGAAATCAGCCAGCATTTTGATTTCGTCATTGCATCAACCGACCACTTTGAAGTGACCTACAACAAACCCAACGAACGCGCGGTGCGGGTGCGGCGCTATTTTCCTGAGACGCTCTATTACACGCCGGAACTCATCACCGACGCAAACGGCGAATCGTCCATCGAACTCGCCATGGCGGATTCAATTACCACCTGGCGCATGTCGGCAATGGCGAACGCCAAAAGCGGCGCGCTGGGCGATGCGACTTCGGCGATGAAAGTCTTCAAGCCCTTTTTCATTGATATCAATCTACCGACGCATTTGACCAAAAACGATGAAGTCACAATCCCCGTCTCGGTTTATAACTATCTGGACAAGCCGCAAAGCGTTGAAGTTTCGTTAGAGAAATCCGGCTGGTTTGATCTGCTTGATGGAGATTACAAAAAGAATATTGATATTGCCGCCAATGAAGTGACCTCGGTTTCGTATCGAATCCAAGCGAAGTCTCTAGGAACGCAAACCATCACCGTGTTCGGTTGGGGTTCAGAAGACGCCGACGCGATTGGCCGCGAGATCGAAGTGCGCCCCAACGGCGAGCCGCAGTTCATTACCCGAAACGGACGTTTAAGCAGCGCAGTTGAAGAGCGGCTCGCCTTCCCCGCTTCGCGTCTCGAAGGCGCCGACCGCCTGTGGGTGAAGATTTACCCGGGCGTATTCAGCCAGGTAGTGGAAGGCATGGACGCGATTTTGCAGATGCCGAACGGCTGCTTTGAGCAAACCAGTTCAACGACTTACCCCAACCTGCTAGCGTTGAATTATATGCAGGCCAGCGAGCGTATTACCCCCGCCATTGAGATGAAAGCCAAAGAGTACATCAACCTGGGCTACCAGCGATTGCTGACGTTTGAAATTCCCGGCGGCGGATTCTCGGTGTTTGGACAAGCGCCTGCGACGCGGGTGTTGTCTGCGTATGGATTGCTTGAGTTCAGCGATATGAATGCGGTCTATCCCATCGACGCCAATGTTCTTCAACGCACCAAACAATGGCTGCTTGGACAACGCAAAGCCGACGGCAGTTGGGACCCGGACGATAATTATTCCCACGCGGAAATGTGGGAAAGCATTCAGGATAACAAAGTGTTGGTCACGGCCTACATCGCGCTGGCATTGGCGCAAACCGACGCAGGCAGCGAATTGGAAATCACAAAACAATATCTCATCGACCACGCCGAAGAAGCCAAAGATTCTTACACGCTTGCGATTCTGTGCAACGCGCTGATCGCGATGGATCCAAAAAGCGAAGCCGCAAAAGATTGCCTCGACCGTCTCGTCGAAATGGCGTCGGTTGATAACCAAAGCGTCTACTGGAAAAGCGAGGCCAGCATGAGTTTCGCCCGCGGCGAACACGCCTGGGTCGAAACCACTGCATGGGCGGCGCTGGCGTTGATCGACAACGGACGCTATCCCAGCGAATTGGGCAAAGCATTGAATTGGTTGATTTCTCAAAAGACTTCAAGCGGAACCTGGTCAACCACCCATGGAACCGTGTTGGCGCTGAAGGCATTGGTCAAATCCCTTGGACAACGCACCGACGTTGCTAGCGGAACAGTCGCGATTAAAGTCAACGATGAAGTCGTCGATACGTTGAACATCACGCCGGAGTATTCCGACGTGTTCCGCCAGATTGACGCTGGCAAGTTCTTACGCGAAGGCGAAAACAAAGTCTCGCTCACCATCGACGGCGAAGGCAGCATGCTCTATCAAATCGTGGGCAAGTATCACCAAAATTGGGATGTCGCGTTAGCGCGCCAAGTCAGCGGCAATCAATTATTTGACATCGACGTTGAATATGACCGGACGCAGTTGCGCCGCAACGACCGCGTCACCTGTCAAGTCACCGCAAAAAACAATACGCCTCAACGAGCGGAAATGGTGATGATTGACGTGGGCGTTCCTCCTGGTTTCCGCGTAGAACGGCCTGATCTGGACGCGTATGTTGATAAGGGCGTGATTGAGAAATTCACCATCATGTCGCGCCAATTGCTGATCTATATTGAATCTATGGACGCGGGCGAGGAAATCAAGATCGACGTCCCCATGAAGGCGACGCTGCCGATGATGGCCAAAGCGCCTGAATCCAGCATGTATGAATATTACAATCCCGAAGTGAAGTCGATCTCCACGCCGCAAGACATCATTGTTGACTAGTTTCGTTCTACGGCTCTTTTCTCCAAGACGGTCTTCGGGCCGTCCTTCCACGGGCGAATGGCAATACGACAAGCCCGTCATCGTCTTGATTGGACAACGCTGCATGAGCAGCAACGAAGCCTTCGTCAAAATGATGGGCGAGTGTCCGAACGTGACCCTGATGGGAGAAGCGACGCGCGGTTCCAGCGGAAACCCGAAGATGCTTGACTTGCCGATGGGCATTCAGGTGAGCGTTCCCCAGTGGATTGACTACCGCGCCGACGGCAAGCCGCTCGAAGGCAACGGCGTTGAGCCAGACGTGGAATTCATTGTTGATGGGAATGAATACAACAGCGACAAAGACAGCCTGCTAGACGCTGCGCTTGAGCGGCTGCGTAAAATATAAAATGAAACGGCCCGGCGATGAACCGGGCCGTTTTGCTCTCAATATGGATAGTAGATAACGCTTCCCGGGGGAGGCGGCGGCGGTGGAACCACGATGACGCGCGGTCCATGCCGATAGTAACTTCTACGATAATGATAATACGATGGTGGAGGCGGCGCGGGGTAGTAATAATATGACCGCTCATAAACGGGAGGCGGCGCAGAAGTCGCATCATAGTACCCGCTTGAATAGCCCTGGTCGTAAGAGCGTCCTTTTTGGTTGTTCACATGGTCTGCGGTGATGGCTCCCGCAAGGGCGCCGACGCCAGCGCCGATCAATGTCGCTTCGGTGTTTCCGCCGATGGCCTGCCCCGCCAACGCGCCAAGCGCGCCGCCGCCGAAGGCGCCGCCAGTGGTCGTGCAACCTTGCAACACCAATGCGATTACTGCTGAAAAAATATAAAGTGCCGGATGTTTCATGGCGCCCTCCAAGCGATCAATGGTATGCCTACTGTATCGCTATAAAATCCGCCCTAGCTAAACAAAAAACGCCCGGAGTATTCCGGGCGTTTTGACTGGTGATCGTAAATTAGTTTAGCGGGGCGCGGTGTTGTAATTCGGCGGAGGAGGCGGAGTCGATTGATTGCTTTGTGCGCCTTGGTTGTAACCCTGGTTATACCCTTGGTCATAAGACTGACGTTTGGATTTATCGACCTGGTCATTTAACAAAGCGCCGCCCAGCGCGCCCGCTCCGGCGCCAATCAAGGTTGACTTGGTATCGCCGCCAATTAACTGACCTGCGACCGCGCCTAATGCGCCGCCGCCCATTGCGCCCTTTTGCGCGGGAGTCGCAGTACACCCTGCGAACAATAGACTAATTCCAAGCACTGAAACTACGCCAAATTTCATCATCTTCATGAGTTACTCTCCTTCTATGTGAATCATCACTATAGTGTATGTCGTTCCTCAATGGCCTCTGGCTAATCACTACGTTTGAGACGCCAGTTTCGTTATAGTATTGTATCAACTTTATTATCCCAAATAGGTCTCTGAATGAAAATATTTTTTTTCCTGTTCCGGCCCGGCGCCCTGCAAGCGGTTGCGGAATGGTTCGATAAACGGCTGATTGTGCTCTTTTTCATTCCGTTTGTTGTTTACATGTCTAATGTTCGGGAACTCAGCAGCGGCGACACCACCTGCACAAAGTTCGTCGCGATCTTTCTGGCGCAATCCGGCACGATCTACCTCGACAATATGAAACAGTATTTCGAATATAACGAACTGCCTTATTTCCTTTCCGTTCGGGATGGGCATGTCGTATCGAATTATCCCATTTTCCCTGGTATTATGGCGACGCCGTTTTATGCCCCGTTCGTCTGGATGGGCATGATACGCCCCGGCGAAGGAAATTTAGTTTGGGATTATATTTCTAAATTGTGCGCTTCAACCTACACCTCATTGAGCGTCCTATTTTTGTATTTGACCTTTAAACGCTTATTAAACATCAAATCCGCCTTTGTTCTTGCGTACGCCTATGCGTTTGGCACGGCGGCCTGGCCGATTGCGTCGCAAAGCATCTGGCAACATACCGGGGCAATTTTTTGGTGGAGCGTCTGTTTTTACGCCACAATCCGCGCCGATGACAGCGCAAGCCCCAATCGCTGGAAGTGGCTCGCGCTCGCAGGAACGGCGGCGGGGTGCACCGTCTTGTGCCGGATCGTCCACCTCACCAGCGCGGGATTTTATGCAGCAGTTATTCTCTGGAGATATCGAAAATCCGCTATTGCGTTTTTACTGCCATGCGGCATATTAACGGCGATGTTGATTGCCTATAACTATGCGGTATTTGATACATGGAACGGCGGCCTGGCGTATGTGCTGGCTGACCGCTGGCATCTGGATCGCGTCCAGGGCGGGGTTTGGTCAACGCCTTTGTTTGAGGGGCTTGCGGGCGTGCTCATCAGCCCCAGCCGTGGAGTGTTCGCCTTTAGTCCGTTTCTTCTATTCTCATTATTGGGAATGTTTCTCCTTTGGAAGCGCTCCGGCGCCCAATGGCAAACATTAAAATATATGCTTCCCATTCCCATTGGGTTGTTATGCGTATTTGGAAAATATATCGTCTGGTGGGGCGGCATCATGCACTACGGTCCGCGTTATCAAGTTGACGCCTATCCGTTTTTGATGTTATGCCTGGCCGCCGCCTGGCCTGAAATTGAAAAACGCCGCTGGATGCTGACGCTTTTTGTCTGCCTGCTGCTCTATTCGGTTTGGGTGCAATGGGTGGGCGCTTTTTGTTTCCCCGGCAATTGGGCCGTATGGCCCGTGAGCCTCTCTGATGATAAAGCGCGTTTGTGGGAGTGGAGTTATAATCAAATTTGGGAAAGTTTTTATAACGGCGTCAAACATCCCATGAGTCAGTAATTGTTAAACCACTGCTTGGCGCAAACTCAATTGCTTGGCATAATACGCTGTACTAAATTGATAAAAATAGAACCTTACGGTTTTTGAATGGAGATTTCCATGCGGTCTTTCTTGATAGGCGTCACTTTATTTCTGTTAATACCTTCGATTTCGTCTGCTCAGATCCCTGGCACAGAAGCCATCGCGGCAATCGTTAACGGTGAGTTAATTTTAAGCGGTGAAATTGACGCTTTCATGGAGCAACGAAAGAAGCCAGGCGTTGATTTCAACACCATGGAAAAATCTGAGCTGAATAAATTTCGTTCCAGCGTGTTGAAACGCTTAATCGACGAGACCATTTTGATTCAAGGCATCGAATCACAACTTAGCCCGACGCAGAAAGATAGCATTCGCCAATTTGTCGAACGGCAAGCCGCTGAAATTATTCAACGGATGCAAGAGCAATTCACAACGCCTGCGGCGCTCGCGCAGCGGGAAGAAGAGATGGGCGTCAATTGGGAAGAACTTCGGCAGATTCAATACCGCAATCTCTATAAGGACTACTTGGTCAGCGTTGTCGCGCCGCAGTTGATGCGGGGACGAATTTCACCGCCGACAGAAGAGGAACTCAGTAGTTTTAAAACCGATAACCCCAATCTAGCAGAACAAGAAACCATTCGCGTTTCTCATATCCTGCTCCGCGTCCCGCAAGACGCAAACGATTTACAAGAAAAAGCCGCGTTAGACAAAGCAACGGAAATTGCAAACCGCGCCCGTGGCGGCGAAAACTTTGAAAACTTGGCGATGTCTAATTCCGAACATCAGGAAACCAAAATGCAAGGCGGTCGGATTCCTCCATTTAAACGTGGACAATTAGACGCAGGATTTGATGCCTTATTCAATTATCCTGTGAATACCATTACAGACCCGATCCGTACGCTTTCGGGATATCACGTCGTCAAAGTGCTCGAAAAAGAAACGCCCGAGTCATTATTGGCCCGGCAGAAGATGCAGGATGTTCTGTTGAAATGGACAGAAGAACTTACGGCGAGCGCAAAGATTGAAGTCAAATTAAAATCGGAATAAACCGGCGCGCTATTCGCTCATTAATTGGTCGGCGTGTTCGAGTTCGCGTTTGAGGTCGAAGGCAATATCAAAGTCTTCAATGCTGTCGTCAGCGGTTTTTTTGACTTCACCCATTTCGACCAAGTTGAATACAATGTTGCCGAAGTCGCGCGGCGTGGCGATTCCCCAATCATCAAAAACGATGTACGCCATGCCGCCGAAGCGCTCTTTGGCAAACTTGGCAATCCCCACTAAGAGTTGTCTGCCCGAAACGTGGCGGTGTTTTTTATAGAGGTTTTGAGTATAACGAAGAGATTCGAGGACGAAAATATAAGCATTTACATGATAGCGCCGATCATGATCGGCCAGCCAGGTAAAAACTCGCTCGTCATTCATAGTTCACATTCACTTCCGTAGAGAGTCTGTCATCTCATCATTAACATCACATAGTTAAATTATAATCCTTAATTGAAAATCAACAATCCTCTTCTAACTATCCAGTCTAGATTTCAATGTTGCTATACTGGTTCTTATTGTTTAACGTACGATTGTGATCAAACAGATATGGAAACCCATTTAGAAAAACAGGAGGGCGTGTCAATCGTCATTCCTGTTTACAACGAATCAGAAGGGCTTTCGGCTTTTATCAGCGAATTAAGCGCCGTACTGGAGACGTTTTCCAGGCCCTGTGAAGTTTTGCTCGTCGATGATGGTTCGTCTGACGGGTCTACTGAAATTTTAGCCAATCAATCGCTGCCCTATATACAACATGACGTCAACCTGGGGTATGGAGCCGCGATAAAAACCGGCATTCAAAAAACCTCCATGCCAAACATCGTCATCATTGACGCAGACGGCACTTACCCGCCAGCTGAAATTGAAAAACTTGTACGCCGACTTGAACATGTTGATATGGCGGTTGGCGCAAGGACCGGGACAGACGCCAAAATCCCCTGGGTGCGGCGACCGGCAAAATGGCTGATCCGAATGTTTGCGCAATGGATGGTGCGGCGATCTATCCCCGATCTAAATTCGGGATTACGGGCGTTTCGCCGGGAACGGGTTGAACCGATTCTGCGGTTATTGCCGGACGGTTTTTCATTGACGACGACGATCACAATTGCGTTTCAAGCGACGGGGTCTAGAGTTGAATATATTGAAACGGAATATCGCATCCGGTCGGGCCAATCAAAATTCCGCCCGATTGCGGATACGTGGAATTTGATTCTCGTCATCCTTCGCACCGTCGTATTATTAAGGCCGCTGAATTTTTTCTTACCGTTAAGTTTATTGCTGGCGGTTTTGGCAATATTGGTCGGCGGCGTCTCTCTGGCAATCGGGGAATTTATGGACGCAACCTTTATTGTATTAATGATGGCCAGCATGCAAATGTTCGTACTCGGGCTGATTGCAGACCTAATCGTCCGAGTCCAATACAGGACTCATTAAAAATATTATGTTAAATAAAAACGTACGCTATTTCATTGGAATTTTGATTTTCTTCGCAGGTTGTTACGGACCAACGACTGATGTTGTGCAACGCCCCGAAGCCAATTCGGTTGCATTTCAGATCGGCGACAATGCAATCACCACGGGCGAGGTCTTGCTAACCTTTCAAGAAACTCGCGGGTTTGTGGAATTCCAACTCCATTTCAAAAAAGGTTCCGATACGCCAACCAATTCTTCCATCCCAAGCGCCGACATCAAAAGCGCAACGCATTACCTTCAAACAATCGCGGAAGAGATTGCGTTTGAAACCATGCTGGCGGAAGAAGCAAAAAAAATACAGATCGAACAGAGCGAACCCTTCCAAAAAAAAATGGAAGATGTGTTACGCGACGAACTATATCAAAAAGTCATCATTGAAGACGTGCTAAATAAAATCAACATCTCAGACGATGACATTCAACAATATTATCAACAGTATCGCGAAGACCTTTTTTTAAAAGAAAACACCAATGTCTATAAAGTGCGGGGCATTTACGTTTACTTAAACCAAGAAGGGCGTTCGCCAGAACTCGCGCGCGAAAAAATGCAACAAGCCTATCAAGCGCTGAAAAACGGCGAACCGTTTGCGTCAGTATCACGACGTTATTCAGAAGCGCCAGCGAACATGCGCGGCGTGGTCAATCCACTTCCGCTCGGGTCGGCGGCGGCGCCAATCGAGCAACAACTTCGCTTGTTGTCAGAAGGCGGCTACAGCCCAATTTTCGAATACAAAGACCGTCTGTATATTTTTGAATTGGTCGAATTTGTCGGCGCTGACTATCTTGAATATGAAGCAGTCCATGACCTCATCATGCAACAACTATTTGATGAACGCCGCAATGAGCGCGTGTATGATTTTTCACAGCGCCTACAAACAAAACACAACTGTTTAATCAATGAAGACTTGCTCAAAGAAACCGACCAAGCATCGCCAGACACGATTGTCTTGTCTGTCCCTGACGTGTATGAAATTACGTTGGATGAATTTAACCGCTTAGCCATCGACAACAAAAAATGGACTTTCAACCAAAAAAGCGATTACCTCAATTTTCTCGCGAACAAGGCTTCTTGTCTTGCAGAAGCCTACGATAGAGGTTGGTCAGCCAACGAAGTCGAAGGGCCGCTGTCCGTCTGGCGTCGAAAGCGTCTTGCCGAATTATTTTTAAAACATGAGGCGGAAGCCAAGTTGCCGCCTGAAGCAGAAATCAAAAAAGTCTTTGATAAAAACTACGGCCACCCAAACTTGAGTTCGCCGAAATACTATGACCTGAACTATCTGTTTTTTGACGCTGCGTTTAATTTTGCCTTGACGTCATTTGAGAGTTCAATTCGCTTTCAAAATGCGGAAGGCAAAGCCCACGCCGCGCTTCAAGAAATTGAAACAGGTCGCCCGTTCTCCGAAGTCGCCGTCTTCTTCACGAACGACGAAGCCTCGGCTTCCACCGCAGGCCGATTGGGACGAATCCCGTTCAATAAATTGAATGCGCGTTTGCAGTCAATTATCGGCAAATTGGATGCAGGCGAAGTTTCCCGGCCCGAAGTGTTATCCGACACAACAGAAGAGCGATTTGGAATTGAACTATTCTATGTGAAAGGCATTGAGCCTCCCCGCCCTTATACCTTTGAAGAAGCGAAACCAATTCTGACCACAGGGTTCATCGGAAACCAGTATGCGAAAATCCGTGATTCCATGCAATCTAATTTCATTAACTCAAAACCCATAACGCCAGATAAAAATGGAATTCAAAATGCCATCCAATATTTATCCTATTTATCAGAAAAGCCTGATCGACAAGTAGATATTACCTATTATGCACAAACGAAAAAAACAACTCAATCAAAAACGCCGCAAACAGGAAGATAAAACAGAATCTACAATGAAAGTTCTTTTTCTTGCATCAGAAGTCGCGCCGCTCGCCAAAACAGGCGGCCTCGCCGACGTAGCGGGTTCTCTCCCTCAAGCGATACAGAAAAAGGGAGTTGACGTATCGCTTTGTATGCCAAAATACAAAGATGTTGATCTTGAAGCGGTCCCGATTGATACGCTTGAGATTGTTTTTCCCAAAGCGACTTATAAAGGGCGCATTTTAAAAGCAACTCTACCCGGTTCAGATATCCCTTTATTTCTCATTGAACAGGATGAATTTTTTTTACGGGATGGATTGTATAACGAAGCGGGCAAAGATTATCCTGACAACTTGCTGCGGTACTGTTTTTTTTGCCGCGCCTGCTTGGAAATCATAAAGCGCAAACATTATTCCGCCGACATCATTCACGCCAACGACTGGCAGACGGCGATGGCTCCGGTTTATCTCCGGTCGTTGTACGCCGACACAGAAGAACTTTCTCACGTCAGAAGTCTCTTTACCATACACAACCTGGCCTACCAGGGGGCGTTTGAAGTGGGTAAATTTCCAATGACCGGCTTGGATTGGAAATTTTTCCGTCTGGATGGGCTTGAATATTACAATCGCGTCAACCTGATGAAGGGCGGCATTTTGCTCAGCGATCATGTCAGCACTGTCAGCCCCAATTATGCGGATGAAATACAAACGCCGGAATTCGGATGCGGGCTAGACGGCATATTGCGCATGAAAAGCGAACATCTAACCGGCGTATTAAACGGCGCGGATTATTCGCAATGGTCGCCTGACAATGATAAGAGCCTGCCCGTTAATTACGACATCAATACAGTCGAAACCAATAAGCCTATTTGCAAGAAAGCCTTGTTAAAAGAATTTGGCTTGCCGCCGGATAGCGATAAACCGCTCTTTGGCGTTGTCACGCGACTGGCCTCGCAAAAAGGCCTCGACCTACTCGCGGAAGCGATTCCAAAACTGATTAAACGAGGCGCCCAGTTTGTTATTCTCGGAACTGGAGAGCCGCATTTAGAAGATGCATATCGCGCATTGAATACAATCCACCCCAATGCGTGCGGGGTAAAAATCACCTATAACGAACGCCTGTCTCACCTCATACAAGCGGGTTCCGATTTATTTATCGTTCCCTCGCGTTATGAACCGTGTGGATTAACGCAAATGTATGCGCTTCGTTTCGGCTCGATCCCGATCGTGCGTCATACAGGCGGTTTGGCTGATACTATCAAAGATGTCAATTCGTATCCAGACGGCAACGGTTTTGTGTTTTATGACCCCAGTTCCATCGCATTACAAGAAGCCTGTATTCGCGCATTGACCCTCTACCAAAACCAGCATGTTTGGTGGTCAATCGTTAAGCGAGCGATGAAGCAGGATTTTTCCTGGGAAAATTCCGCGCATGAGTACATCAAACTTTACCTTAAAATTGTAAGCGCCAGCAAATAGGCTGAATAAAGGAAACCCATGTCTCAACATCAACCCATATTTCTTCATATTTTCTGGCACCAACACCAACCATGGTACATCGGCCCGGACTCGAATATCGCCTGGATGCCCTGGGTGAGAATGCACGGAGTCAAAGATTATTATGACATGGCGTGGCTCTGCCAACGCTTTGATGGTTGGAAACAAACAATCAATCTTGTCCCCTCGTTGTTGGAGCAACTCAGCGGTCTTTGCAGCGGCGAGTATTCCGACACAGCGCTCGAGCTAAGCCGAAAGCCCGCCGCAGAGTTAACGCGCGATGAAAAACGGGCCATTATTGAACGTTTCTTTGACGCTCATGCGCCGCGCATGGTTGATCCCTACCCGCGCTATGCGGAACTCAATCATAAACGATGCGGTGAAATTGAAGACGCCATCGACCGCTATACCACGCAAGATTATCTTGATCTGCAAGTCTGGTTTAATCTCACCTGGCTTGACCCCATTTGGAAAGAAGACCCCGATGAAATTGCGCCCGCATTAATTAACAAAGGACGCGACTTCACCGAGAGCGATAAATCTCAATTACTCGACCTGCATTTTAAAATTTTAAAACAGATCATACCAATCCATCGGCGCTTAACGGAAAACGGCGGGCTGGAAACCACGACGACGCCGCACTTTCACCCGATACTTCCACTCTTGTGCGATAGCGACATCGCCCGTGTTTCAAACCCATTTGACCCGGTTCCCTCTCCTGCGTTTCGGTCTCCAGAAGATGCGCAGCGCCATATTCAAGGCGGTCTCGATTATTTTGAACGCGTCATGGGGTTTCGTCCCAAAGGCATGTGGCCTTCAGAGGGTTCGGTTTCAGACCAGGCCTGTGCGCTTATGGCCGGCGAAGGGATCAATTATTTTGCCACCGATGAAGCCGTACTGTTCCGTTCGTCTCCCGCGAACGGCGGGGAGTTGACCCGGGACGACTTGTTCCGTCTACATAGACTCGAAACGCCGAACGGCGAACTCGACTGCATCTTCCGCGATCATGGTTTGTCGGACATGATCGGCTTCGTCAATCAAACGCAAGACGGAAAACACGCCGCCAAAAATTTAATCAAACAACTACATAATATCGGCTCAAACTGGAACCATCCCGAACCGCCGTTGATTAATATTATTCTTGACGGTGAAAATTGTTGGGAATATTACCCGCGAGACGGCCATGATTTTCTGCAATATTTCATCGAAGGCGTGTTGAACGATTCTCGCATTATTCCAACGACCGTACCTGATTATCGAGAAATTTATCCAGCAGAAACAACGCTGAAATCAATTTTCCCCGGTTCGTGGATCAACCAAAACTTCCGAATTTGGATCGGCCATGAAGAAGACAATTTGGGCTGGTCGCTCATGCGGGATGCGCGCGCAGAACTGGTAAAAAAAGAACCCTCGCTTGATGAAGAAACCAAACGCGCGGCTTGGCGTCAACTCGATATCTGTGAAGGAAGCGATTGGTTTTGGTGGTATGGCGATGAAAACCAAACATCGCTCGACTTTATTTTTGACCAGTTGTTCCGAAGCCACTTAGCCCATTTATACCAACTGCTGGAACTTGATCCGCCTAATGAATTACGTCATCCAATCAAGAAGGGACATCACCTTGTCCATTCCAGCGGCGGCGGCATGTTGCGGCAGGCGCCAAACATCAGCGCTGACGGCGGCTATTTCGAATGGGCGGGCGCGCGTTATGCTCCCGCATCCAGCGGCGGGGCCATGCACCAAGCGGACGCAATCGACGGCGAAGTTTTATATGGCCGCTGCCAATCATCACTTTGCATCCGGGTCGATTTCAATTCAGATAAACCGCTCCATGACGACTCAAAAATCTATCTAAAAATCAGCCAGCCCGTTGAAGTTAAAATTGCGCTCAGTGAACCAAACAACGCGATTCAACTGGATCTGCGTGACCGACGATTACAAGCAATCGTTGATTTAAGCAACTGGGATATTGAAACCAAAGACGAAACTTGGTTTTGTCTGGTAATTGAACAACAAGGAAAACTGGATGTTTCCATCCCACAAGACGGCGAATTGCAAATTCAAGGAGTTGATAATCCGAATGACAGCCTGCTCTGGTTTCTCTAAATACATCACGCTTTTGTTCATGCTTTTGTTGTTGGCGGTTCCCGCATTCGCACTTGAAAAAACGGACCGCAGCCCGCGTTCGATTTTGGAGTCTATCGCAAAAACCTGGGAAGACATTCAGGATTTCCAATGCGTCTTCCAACAAATAGAACAGCAACCCAATGGTGAGACCAAGCGCTTTTGGGTTCACGCAAAAGTGGTGCAAGAACACGAGTCCGGCGGACAACGCAACGGCACTTTGCGGCTCGATTTTTATGAAGACGACATCCCCGTTTCAGCGCTTGCCGGGCCTGCAGTTCCAGCCACCCCCGTGGTGACCTATTACGCCAGCCCCCAGAAAATTTTATATACCTATAAGCCCAAAGCCAATACGCTGACCCGGGAGTGGTTGGACGACAGCGGGCCGTTACCGGAATTTTTGAAATTGGCGGGCCTTGCGCAATTTGATATGGACGAATTACAAGATAAGGTGTTCGTCAACAAAGATGTCTATGAAGAAGTTGTTGACGAAGTCTCATGCTATCGTCTTCACTTCTTTCCAAAGCCGGAACACAAAAGCATGGAACCGGATCGACTCTTATGGGTAAATCGGGAAAACTACTTACCGAAGCGTTTTGAAGTGGCGGGAGATTGGAAACTTTCCATTCAATTCAAAGACATGATATTAAACCAAGGCTTGCGCCCGCAAGAATTGATGCCGAACATTCCACGTAATGTCAAAGATTACGATTTGCGTAAAAACAAAACGCGCGGCGAATAGCCGCGCGTTACAAGTCGAGTTTGTTAAAACCGGTTGCTTAATCTTCGTCTTCCGCTTCAGGATCATAACCCACAAATTGAATATAGGCCATTTGGGCGCCGTCGTTTGCGCGCGGCCCGATTTTAAGAATCTGGGTATAACCACCAGGACGTTCTGAAAATTCAGGAGCAACGTCTGTGAACAGTTTTTTGATAATGGTTTTATCTTGGATAAAACGGTTCACCATACGGCGCGCATGAACGGTGTCTGATTTAGCCGTTGTAATCAATTTTTCAACGACTGTCCGCAATTCCTTGCACTTCGGCAAAGTGGTTTTAATGCGACCATAACGGATCAACGAAGCCGCCTGATTTGACAGCATCGCACTACGATGCGCGGCGGTACGTCCGAGTTTTCTGCCTTTCCACTTATGAATCATGAGTTCATGCGCTCCTTGCAGCGGCGATTAAATTTTAGTTTACGTCTTCTTCTGTTGCGAGGCTCTCTTCGGGTTCGAGATCCGCGTCGTCTTCATCATCAATGTCATCACCCAGCATCGCTGGAATCTGCGTATCCGTTGCGATTGCGTCTGAATTAAGAGCAGAAACATCCATTCCTAAGTAAAGACCCAATTTAGTGAGAACATCCTTGATTTCATTCAAGGATTTCTTACCGAAGTTGCGGTATTTCAACATTTCGCTTTCGGTTTTGCTTACAAGCACACCCACCGATTTGATGTTTGCGGCTTTTAAGCAATTGTAAGCGCGAACTGAAAGCTCTAACTCTTCTACGCCTTTGAGAAGGTATGGATTCGCGGCTTCTTCTGGCGCTTCATCCGCCTCAAGCGGCAACTCATCCTCATCGGGGAAGTGAATGAAGAGGAACAAGTGGTCTTTAAGAATTTTTGCCCCGAATGCGATTGAATCTTGGGGATTCACAGTGCCGTCCGTCCAGATTTCCATAATCAAACGGTCATAGTCAGTGATGTCGCCAACGCGGGCGTTTTCAACGACGTATTTGACTCGTTCAATTGGAGTAAACACCGCATCCATCAAAATCGTATTCACGGGATATTGGTCAGCTGATTTACCTTGACGGTCTGCGGGAAGGTAACCGCGTCCAACGTCTATGTAGAGTTCCATTTCCAATTCGCCGTCTTTATCCAAGGTGGCGATATGGAGTTCGGGGTTTAGGATTTCAACATCAGGGTTGGCTTCAATGGCAGCCGCCTTGACTTCACCTTCACCCTTCGCAGTTAAGTACAATGTCACAGGCCCGTTACGGTGATTTCTTACGCGTAGGCCTTTGAGGTTAAGAATAATATCGGTGACATCTTCAACGACACCGGGGATATAGGACACTTCCTGAAGAACGCCAGTGATGCGAACCGCCTTAATCGCCGCGCCCTGAATAGAAGATAGCAATACGCGGCGAAGGGAGTTGCCCAGGGTGGTGCCGAACCCACGTTCCAGCGGTTCAACCACAAACTTGCCGTAGCGATCCGACAGGGTATCCTGGTCGATCACAACGCGGCCTGGTAAGACGACGGATTTAAACTTCATCGATCTTCTGCTCCCTTTCGCGCCCACTGTGGACGCTGTTTCCATTTTTCTGAGACATCAACGTCTCTGCGTTTCACCGAACCCGCATCTAAAAAGACTTATTTAGAATACAATTCGACGATCATCTGCTCTTTAACCGGCAGCGCAATCTCATCCACGGATGGAAGACGCGTCATTTCACCGGAAAAAGCCTTGTCATCACGTATCAACCACGGATAGGAGCCGGTGGATTTTCGTAGTTGCAACGATTCCAACACAGCGGGCATATCCCGACTGACTTCTTTGATCTCGATCTTGTGACCGACTTTGACCAAGAAAGAAGGAATATTTACGCGGATTCCATCCACAACGATGTGGTTGTGTCGAATCAACTGACGTGCTTGCGTTCGTGACGACGCGAAGCCCAAACGGTAAATCACGTTATCGAGACGACGCTCGAGAAGATGAAGCAGGTTCTCGCCGGTTACGCCCCGCATACGGGTCGCTTCTTGATAATAACGGCGGAACTGACGTTCCAAAACGCCATAAGAGCGCTTGGCTTTTTGTTTTTCACGCAACTGCAAGCCATAGTCTGAGCGCTTGCTGCCGCGGCGTTGACCGTGTTGGCCTGGAGGGTAATTTCTCCGGCTGACAGGGCATTTTGCGGACAAGCACTTCTTTCCTTTCAGAAAGAGTTTGATGCCTTCCGCACGGCAAAGTTTGCAAACAGGTCCAATGTAACGGGCCACTCGATTCCTCCTGTGATCCCAAATCGTTAATTCGTTTTAATAATCAGACACGACGTCGTTGGGGCGGACGGCAACCGTTGTGTGGAATCGGCGTTACGTCCTTAATCAATCGGATTTTTAACCCAGCGATTTGAAGTGCGCGAATGGCGGCTTCACGGCCGGAACCGGGGCCTTTGACGCGAACTTCAACTGACTCGAGTCCATGTTCTTTTGCACGGTCTGCGGCTTCTTGCGCCGTAATTTGTGCTGCATAGGGCGTACTTTTTCTTGAGCCTTTGAATCCGGTGTTGCCGGAGGTGGCCCATGAAATTGCGTTGCCTTCCATGTCAGTAATCGTGACAATGGTGTTATTGAACGTCGCCTGGATGTGAGCAATACCGCGCGGGACGTTCTTTTTAACTTTTTTCTTACCGCGACCGGCTCCTCGTCCTCGAGCCATAATTCAAACTCCTTTATTAACTTCTCAATTAAGTTATTTCTTCTTGTTAACGCCGATGGTGCGCTTGGGGCCTTTTCGCGTACGCGAATTGGTTCGCGTACGTTGACCGCGGCATGGCAAGCCGCGACGATGGCGCAAGCCGCGATAGCAGCCAATGTCCATCAGACGCTTGATGTTCATATTGATTTCCCGACGGAGGTCACCCTCGACGGTATAATCTTGTTGAATGACTCCAGTGATTCGACCGACTTCATCTTCTGTCAGGTCGCGTACGCGGGTGCTGAGATCCACAGCCGCTTTCTGAAGAATGATTTCGGATGTTGCCGGACCGATACCGAAGATATAGGTCAAACCGATCAAAACACGTTTATCACGGGGTAGGTCGACGCCGCTTATACGAGCCACTTTCGCTCCTCCTTCACCTTACCCTTGGCGCTGCTTATGGCGCGGATTTTTACAGATCACACGCACAACGCCTCGTCGGCGGATGACCTTGCAATGTTCACAAATGGGTTTTACAGATGCCTTTACTTTCATCACTTACTCCTAAACATCTCAAGCCTGTCGATATGTAATGCGTCCTCGGCTGAGATCGTACGGCGACAGCTCAACCGTTACGGTGTCTCCCGGCAGGATACGAATATAGTGCATACGCATTTTGCCGGAAATATGCGCAAGAACCTTATGACCGTTTTCTAATTCAACCCGAAACATCGCATTTGGCAATGTTTCGACGATTTTCCCTTTGACTTCGATTACGTTTTTTTTCGCCATCGTTAAACCACTAGACTCTTTCTTATGCCTGCGAGACTGGCGCTGTCTCTATTTCTGCATCCAAGTTCTCCGGGTATATACGCCCTACCGCAGAGGACAATACTTTAGGCCCGTCCGGCGTCACGGCAATCATATCTTCGACGTGAACTGACAGGCTTCGATCTTTGGTCACCACTGTCCAGCGGTCAGATAAAACTTGTACTTCCCAACCGCCTAAGTTAAACATCGGCTCAATGCAAATCACCATGCCAATTTTGATGCGAGGGCCAGACCCTGCTTTTCCATAATTTGGAATTTGAGGGTCTTCGTGCATCTCGCGTCCGACTGCGTGGCCAACGAAATCACGCACAACGCCGTAGCCGTACTTCCTGCCAATTGACTCGACTGTGTGCGAAATGTCGCCGACTCGTTTCCCTGCAACGACTTGCTTTCCTGCCTCCCGCAGCGAGTGATACGAACGCCGCAGCAACAGGTCGGCTTCTTCTGAAATCTTTCCGACCGGATAGGTTCGGGCAACGTCTCCGACAAAGCCCTGATAGTGAACGCCAATGTCCAAACTCAGAATGTCGCCATCTTTTAGTTTTCGATCCGACGGGAAGCCATGAACCACTTGTTCATTCACGGAAGCGCAAACTGAATAAGGAAAGCCTCGATACCCTTTAAAGGCGGGCCTAGCCCCTAAACCTTTAATTGTCTTCTCTGCAAACTGGTCAATCTCGATGGTTGGTATTCCCGGTTCGATCAAGCCATGAACCCGGTTGTGGACTTCGGATACCAAATCTGCGCTTTCTTGCAGTTTTTGGATTTCCAAAGGCGACTTTAAAGTAATCATTCTAACTCTTTGCTTTCAAAAAATATTGTTCTCTTTGAAAGCTATTTCAACCATCGAATCGTTTTGTTTCTTAACTGAGTAACCGTCTACTCAAAATGGCTCAAGCTTTCTATTATACCAAATCCTCTAATTCCTACAATCCCTGCAATTTACATACCGGAACGGCCTCGGACGCGTCCGCGCTTGCGGAAACCATCGTAGTTGCGAACTCGAAGATGGTTTTCAATCTGATTGACGGTATCTAACGCAACGCCAACCACGATTATGATTGATGTTCCGCCAAGCATATAGGCTACGCTACCAGGAATTTGGAGAAAACGCGCCATTAAATCTGGTAAAACTGCCACGCTGGCGAGAAACACAGCGCCCGCTAATGTGATTCGATTAAGGATTTTTGTTAGATATTCTTCGGTACGCTTTCCATGACTGTATCCAGGGATCGTAGAGCCGCTCTTTTGTAAATTCTCCGCGACATCTTTCGGGTTAAATGTAATCGCCGTGTAGAAGTAGCAGAAGAAGATAATGAGCGCAACATATAGAATTGAATACCAGAACGTGCCAGGCGTCATTAAAGTTTGAATCCAAAGAGCGCCGTCTAAAATCCAAGAGAAGCTTTCAGAATTTTGTAAAGGCGTTGCAAAGTTCACAAAGAACGATGGCAACATCAGAATGGCGGCTGCAAAAATGACTGGAATAACGCCTGCGGTGTTAATCCGTAAAGGTAAGTAGGCGTTTGCTTGCCCACCAAACATTCGCCCGCCGCGGACTTGGCGCCCGCGCTTAATTGGAACCCGCCGCTGTCCAAACTGAACAATCACAACCCCGGCTACAACGATGACAAACACGGCGAATGAAATCAACGCATCAAATGCCGTGAAACTAGAGTCGCCGATAGATAACAGCTGGGCTGCTTGACTAATTGCTGCTGGGAAAACGGCTACAATGTTCGCGAAGATAATCAGCGAGATGCCGTTGCCGATTCCCCGCTCCGTGATAAGTTCACCCATCCACATGATGACAATGACGCCAGCTGTCATAGAGAACATGCAAAGAATACGGAATATCCAGCCTGGATCATAAACAATCGGGCCCCAATAAGCAGCGTTTTCAAGCGAGAATGAAATCAAGAACGCTTGAAAGGCCGTGATGCCGACCGTCAGGTAGCGTGTGTACTGGTTAATTTTCTTTCGGCCTTCCTCGCCTTTTTTGGAAAGTTCTTCCAAGTAAGGTGAAGAAACCGTTAAAAGTTGAAGAATAATCGAAGCGCTAATGTAAGGCATAATGCCTAACGAGAAGATGGATGCTTGTGAGAAAGCGCCCCCGGCAAATAAATTGACCAAACTAAAGAGGTCGCCTCCGGAGCCCACCGAATCATTCAACACAAGCGGGTTGATTCCTGGAACCGGGACATATTTGCCGATTTGCAAAATCGCGAGAACCGCAAGCGTGAAGAATACGCGTTTGCGAAGATCGGGAATCCGAAAGATGTTATAAAAGGCGTCCATCATAATCGTTGCATTACCTTACTGAGCGTTTTCGCTCGTGCGCACGACCGCTTCGCCGCCCGCTTGGGCGATTTTCTCCATCGCGGATTTTGTGAAAGCATCCGCCTGGACGATCAACTTGGCTTTCAAGTCGCCGTCGCCGAGAATCTTAATCAAACGGTCGGTTTTTTTAATCAGACCCGCTTCTTTGAGCGCTTCTGCATTCACCGTTTGACCGTCGCTAAATTTAGCCAGACCTTCGATCTTGACTAATTGAAAGTGCTTTTTGTTCCGTGAGAAGAACCCACGTTTCGGAACCCGACGCTGTAACGGCATTTGACCGCCCTCAAACCAAGGACGACTTTTATAACCGGAACGCGACTTTTGACCGTTTTCACCACGACCAGCCGTTTTTCCGCTGCCGGAGCCAGGGCCGCGACCAACGCGTTTTCTTTTTTTACGGGGCGGCGTTTGAAGTTCACCGATAAACATAATGCAATACTCGCTTTCGAGCGTTTCTATCAGAAATAATTTATTCTTCGATTTCGCGAACGCTGACCATAAAATCAACGCAGCGGATCATGCCTCGAATTTGAGGCGAATCTTCATGAACAACTGTTTTGTTGGGCCGACTCAATCCAAGCGCCTTAATTGTGGCTTTGTGCTTAGGAACGCGGCTTGTGGTGCTACGAATTTGGGTGATTTCTAATTTCTTTGCCATTAGCCCAAAATCTCCTTCGGATCCTTGCCGCGCATTCTCGCGACGGTTTCAACGTCTTTCAGATCCTGGAGACCCTTAATTGTGGCTTTGGCGATGTTTAGGGCATTGTCGGTTCCCAGCGATTTTGCCAGGATGTCTTGGATGCCAGCGACTTCCAAAATTGCGCGAACCGCGCCTCCGGCGATGACGCCTGTACCACGCGCGGCGGGCTTTAATAGAACTTTCGCTGCGCTGAATTTTGTCAAAATTTCATGGGGGATGGTTTTTTGCACCATCGGCACCATAAACATTTCTTTTTTGGCGCGTTCAATTGATTTTCGGATCGCGTCCGCCACTTCAGGCGCTTTTCCGTAACCGAGGCCGACTTTGCCGTTTTCATTTCCGACCACCACCAAAGCGCTAAAGCTAAAGCGGCGACCACCTTTGACGACCTTATCGACGCGGTTCACATGAATGACGCGCTCTACAAAATCTTTATCTTTTTTTCCAGCCTCAAAAACTTTGACCATAATCAATTTCTCGCTTCCGCTGTTGTCGCGGTTTTAAAACCTATATTCGGTTGGGGCGCTTTTCGCATCAACTCGAATTGATTTATCGATTGTTTAGAATTTCAGTCCGCCTTCGCGAACTCCATCCGCCAACGCCTGGACGCGACCGTGGTAGAGGTAACCGCCGCGGTCAAAGACTGCGCTGGTTACGCCCTGCACTTCCAATTTCTTGGCAAGCAGCACACCAACTTTTCTGGCGGTCATACGCTTGTTGGTAATGGCTTCTTCTGATTCAACATTCGGTAATTCTTGAATCAAAGAAGAGGCGGCGGCGATAGTTTTTCCCGTGACGTCATCAATCGCCTGCACATAAATGTGTTTATGGCTACGAAAGATATTGAGTCTCGGACGTTCGGCGGTGCCGGAAATTTTTTTACGAACGCGCACTTGGCGGCGTTTGCGTGCACTGTGACGGTTCTTCATCGTTTCCTCTTCGAATCTGATTAAGCGTTCTTCTTACCGACTTTGCGGCGAATGTGTTCTTCTGCGTACTTCACGCCCTTGCCTTTATACGGTTCCGGCGGACGCATGGAGCGAACTTCAGCGGCGACTTGTCCCAAGACTTGCTTATTGTAACTTTTGAGAGTGACAACCGTATTCTTTTCAACTTCAGCCGTGACTTCTTTGGGCAACTGATAATCGATCGGGTGAGAGTATCCCAATTCTAGATTCAGAATGGTTCCCTTCACCGCTGCGCGATAACCAACGCCGTTGATTTCAAGCACCCGCGTAAAACCATCGGAAACGCCTATTACCATGTTGGCGATCAGCGCGCGAGTGGTTCCGTGCAGGGCGCGAACGGGGCCTTCATCATTGGGACGTTCAACCAACAATTCATTGTCATTTTGTTTGACAAGAATGGGTTCGGGCACATCCCATTTTAATTCGCCCTTTGGGCCTTTGACCGAGACTGCCTGGTCTTTGATTGTGACTTGGACGCCGCTCGGTACAGTTATGGGTAATCTACCAATTCGTGACATGTTTTCTTCTCGCGTTTTATCTTCCGCTTCGGCGAAATGGGCTTAGTATATGTTACAGAGAATTTCACCGCCGATGCCCTGGCGCCGCGCTTCTTTATCGGTCATCAACCCGCGTGGGGTTGAGATAATGCTAATTCCAAGGCCGCCAAGCACTCGGGGCAAATTGTCTTTGCCCGCATAGCGACGAATACTGGGACGGCTAACGCGATCTATTTTGGTGATGATGGATTCTTGTTTCTGTCCATACTTCAAATAGACGCGTAACATAGGTTTGCCGTCTTCTTCAACGACGCGGTAGTTACGAATATAGCCTTCCCGCTTCATGATTTCGACAATAGCGGTTTTCAGCTTGGAAGAAGGAATTTCTACCTTCTCTTTTCTCGCAGTATTTGCATTTCGTATCCGGGTCAGCAAATCCGCAATCGGGTCAGTCGACATCGATTTCGCTCCTTGTTTCCTCGAGTCCCTGGTCTACCAGCTCGATTTGGTCATGCCTGGAATATAACCCTGCAACGCCAGTTCACGTAAACAAACGCGGCAGAGATGAAATTTGCGGTGGTAGCCTCTAGGGCGGCCGCAGCGTTCGCAACGGTTGTATTCACGCACGGCGAACTTTTGGGGCCGTGATGCTTTGATCCGTAAACTTTTCTTCGCCATCAGTCTCTCCCTTAGTTAGTGCGGAACGGCATACCGTACTGTTTGAGCAACGCCAATGCTTCGTCATCCGTTTTGGCTGAAGTAACGATGCAAATGTCTAATCCTTGCACGCGGGGAATTGCGTCATAATGAATCTCAGGGAAGATCAATTGTTCTTGAACGCCCATTGAGTAGTTCCCGCGCCCGTCAAACGATTTCGCGGCCAAGCCGCGAAAGTCGCGAATACGGGGGATGCTGACGCTGACGAAGCGATCCAAAAAGTCCAACATGCGGTGGCGCCGAAGCGTCACGCACAAACCCAGGTTCATGCCTTCACGCAATTTAAAGTTGGAGATTGATTTTTTAGCTTTGGTGACCACCGGCTGTTGGCCTGCGATCAATGAAAGGTTGTCGCGCAATCCATCTAACAGTTTGGCGTCGCGCGCTGCTTCGCCCAGTCCCATATTGATTACGATTTTCTGCAATCGGGGGGCTTGCATGACATTCTTGTAGCCAAAGTCTTTCATCATCGCCGGCAGGATTCGTTCTTTGTAATCTTGAACGAGCCGCGAGCAATAATTCTCAGGCAATGGTGTGCCGTGATCGGCTTCTTTTTTTTTCTTCTTATCCGCCATGATTGTTTCCTATTACTTTACCAATCGAACGTTCGAGGCGTGAATCGGCCCTTCGGTTTCGATAATGCCGCCAGGCTGATTGGCTTGGGGGTTCGGTTTTTTGTGTTTTTTGCGCAAATTAATGCCTTGAACGTAAAGACGATTTTTGGATTTATCCACTTGCAAGACTTTACCGCTCTTGCCTTTATCGTCACCGCTGATCACTTCAACGGTTTCGCCTTTTTTGATCCGGATCCGAAACATTACAATACCTCCGGGGCGAGTGAGATAATCTTCATGTATTTCTTTTCACGCAGCTCACGGGCGACGGGCCCAAAGATACGGGTTCCAATCGGATCGCCGGCATCGTTAATAATCACCGCTGCATTGTTATCAAATTTAATGGTCGATCCATCAGCCCGGCGCACTTCTTTGTGCGTACGAACGATAACCGCTTTCACGACGGCCCCTTTTTTCACGTTTGAATCGGGGATCGCTTCTTTCACGCTGGCAACAACTATATCGCCCACGCTGGCGTAACGACGACGTGAACCACCCAGTACTTTGAAGCACATCAGGGATCGGGCGCCGGAGTTATCAGCCACAACTAATCGCGTATATTCCTGAATCACGATTGATTCTCCTAATTGTTAAACGATGACTGCTTCGCGTACGGTATCGATGTAACGCCACCGTTTGGTCTTGCTCAATGGTTTGGTTTCCATAATGCGTACGACATCGCCGATTTTGCAGGCGCCGTTTTCATCATGGACGGCAACATTTTTGCTGCGGCGAATGACTTTGCCGTAGTGTGGATGGCGAACATTCCGGTCGAGGCGAACCACGACGGTTTTCTCCATCTTGGTACTGACGACAACGCCTTCGCGCACTTTGCGCCGCGTTTCTCTTGTTTCACTCATGATACGGTCTCCGCTTCACGCGTTTTCTCACCGCGGACGGTTTCAGCGCGAGCAATATCTTTTCTTGTTTCTTTCAATTCGTTTGTATTCGTCAGCTGGTTGGAATGCAGTTGCATTCTCAAGTTAAACATCTGCTTCTTCATTTCGAAGATGCGGTTGTCTAAATCTTCCAGCGATAGAGACCGAAAATCGTCGGCGTTGGTACCCTTCATGACGTCTTCCTCTAGGCCGACTCGTCCCGCGATGTAAAGCGGACCTTGAGCGGCAGTTTATGCCCCGCGAGCCGAAATGCTTCACGGGCGATTTCTTCCGTTACCCCGCCAAGTTCAAAAATGACGTGGCCTGGCTTGACGACGGCGACATGTTTTTCCGGCGCGCCTTTACCGCTTCCCATGCGGGTTTCGGCGGGCTTCGCCGTCACGGGTTTGTGGGGGAATAAACGGATCCACAATTTTCCGCGACGTTTCATGTGGCGCGTGATCGCAATACGAGCGGCCTCAATTTGACGTGAAGTGACCCACCCGCCGGTCATGGCTTTCATGCCATAGTCGCCGAAGTTGATACTGACTCCCCGACAAGCGATGCCGCGTCGGTTGCCGCGATGAACGCGGCGAAATTTTTCACGAGATGGCATTAACATTTTAAGACGCCGCCTCCTGCGTGGTTTCTTTCACTTGCTCGCTGATACGCAATGTCAGCTCGCCTTTAAAAATCCAAACCTTGACGCCGATGCGTCCATAGGTGGTTTTCGCTTCGGTAAAGCCGTAGTCAATGTCAGCGCGCAAGGTGTGAAGCGGTACGCGACCTTCGCGATACCATTCCTGCCGAGACATTTCCGAACCGCCCAAGCGACCTTTGACCGCCATCTTGGCGCCCAAAGCGCCTGCTTGCATGGTGGACTGCATGGTGCGCTTGAGTGCGCGGCGAAACGAGACGCGTCGTTGCAATTGGAGCGCGATGGCTTCGGCTTGCAGCTGTGCGTTGGTTTCCGGCTGTTTAATTTCTTTAATATTGATATGAATCTGACGTTCGGTCATATTGCTGAGCAATTTCTTCAACCGCTCAACTTCGACGCCCTTCCGGCCAATGATGATGCCCGGACGCGCTGCGTAAATGGTGATCCGCATACGCTGGGTGAAACGTTCGATTTCAATATCACTAATACCGGCGTGGAAAAGACGGTCTTTGATCGCCTTACGGATACGCAAATCTTCGTGTAACAGGTTTGCATAACCTTTTTCGGCGAACCAGCGTGATTTCCAGTTCTTGTAGATCCCTACCCGGAACCCGTATGGATGAACTTTTTGTCCCACAATCGTTCCTCGTTACGTCTAGCGTTTACGTCCGCTTCGTTTTGGTCCTAATTCCACTGTGATGTGACTCATGCGTTTCCGAATCCGCGTCGCCCGTCCCATTGGAGCAGGACGAAAGCGCTTTAGCATCCTTGCGCCATTCACTTGAACAGTTCGAACCATCAATTCTTCTGGATCAAACTCGGTGGAATCTTCAACATTCGCCGCTGCGGAGCGGATCAGTTTTAAAATTAAGCCAGCTGCTTTTTGCTTAGGCAAAAATTGTAAAACATTGACCGCTTCCGAATACGGCAACCCACGCACCGAATCCGCAACAAGGCGAAGTTTACGGCACGACATTCTGCAGTTGCGCAATGTGGCGCTCATACCCATCGCTCTGGACTCCTATTTAAGACGCATTACACGGGCTGTTTTGCCGCCGTGCGTTCTGAATGTTCTGGTCGGTGAAAATTCACCGAGCTTGTGGCCTACCATATTTTCTGTCAGATAGACCGGCACAAACTTCTTTCCGTTATAAACGGCGATGGTATGACCAACCATGTCAGGGACAACAACGCAGTCCCTTGACCAGGTGCGTACCACTCGTTTTTCTCCGCTTTGATTCAACGTATTGATGCGCTTGAGCAAGCGTTCATCAATATTGGGTCCTTTTTTCAGTGATCGTCCCATGACGATTTACTCCATTTTTAACGCTTTTTATTACGACGGCGTTCTAGAATCATGTTATCAGTACGTTTATTGCGGCGCGTCTTGTAACCCTTGGTGGGCTTGCCCCAAGGAGTACACGGGTGGCGCCCGCCTGCTGCTTTACCTTCACCACCACCGAGCGGGTGATCGACCGGGTTCATTGCAGTTCCGCGAACATGAGGCCTACGCCCCATCCAGCGGATCCGCCCTGCTTTACCCAATGTCACATTTTCATGGTCGGTGTTTGATGTTTGACCAATGGTGGCGCGACAATCTAAGTGAATGAGACGCACTTCACTGGAAGGCATTTTGATTCTGGCGTAGTCGCCTTCACGACCCATCAACTGGGCGTAAGTACCGGCGGACCGCGCCACGCAAGCGCCTTTACCAATTTTGAGTTCCATCGCGTGGATAAAGGTACCGTCAAGGATATTTCGTAACGGTAAGCAGTTACCGACTTTATGTGGCGCTTCCGTGCCCGACATTACAACATCGCCGACTTTGACGCCGTCTGGCGCGATGATGTAGCGTTTCTCGCCGTCGTTATAATTCAACAAGGCGATTCGAGCAGAACGGTTTGGATCATATTCGATCTGCGCCACTTTCGCAGGAATATTATCTTTCGTCCGTTTGAAATCAATCAGACGATATTTCTGCTTGCTGCCGCCGCCGCGGTGACGCACTGTGATGTGCCCATGATTATTGCGGCCCGCGTGTTTCTTTTTTGCTTCTGTCAGACTCTTCTCTGGTTTTGACCGGGTAACCTCATCAAAGGCAGACCCTGTCATGTACCGTCTGGAAGGAGTCGTTGGATTATATGATTTTATAGCCACGTTACCTTACTCCGCCTACCCCGCGCTTACGCGAATTCGATCGAATGTCCCGGCGCCAATTTAACGAGCGCCTTCTTAAATGCCCTAGTCTTGCCTTCGATGCCGCGGTAGCGATCTATGCGGCGCTTGGGGTGAACGCTAATGGTGCGAACAACCGCAACCTTTACGTTAAATGCCGTTTCCACAGCTTCTTTTATTTGTAATTTGTTGGCATCGGTGCGCACTTTAAAAGTATAAGTGTTTTCCGATTCCGACATTGCCGTCGAGCGTTCCGTAAACACGCTTTCTCTAATTACATCGTACGGATTCATTCAGCTGAACCTCCTTCACGGGAATACCGTTGCTGATACAGTTCAGCCGCCGCTTTGGTCAGCAGGACATAATCCGACTGGAAAATATCGAGCGGTGAACAAGACGACACCGGCAGCAGGGAGGTTTTGCTGATGTTGCGAACTGAAAGCAACGCATTGTCTTGAGGGTTGACGTCGATTAACAAGACGCGTCCTCCCACTTCAAATGCATTCAGCAACGCTGACGCCTGCTTTGTTTTCATGTCATTGAATTGCAAGTCCGTCAGTACAGACAACTTTCCACGAGTGTTTTGCAAGGAAAGACACTGGCGAAACGCCTCTTGCTTCATCTTGCGTGGAATCGACTGGCGGTACGAACGCGGCACCGGGCCAAATTGACGGGCGCCATGTCGTTGGTGAGGTCCAACCAAGGTACCTTGACGAGCGCGGCCTGTTCCCTTTTGACGGAAAGGCTTGCTCTTGGTACCATGCACCTCATTGCGGTTCTTGGTTTTGTGGTTTCCTTGCCGCTTATTCGCCTCATACGAGGTCAGAACCTGGTGCAAGAAGAACTCATTGACTTCGGTTGAAAATACCGAGTCGGCCAAGTCCACTTTTTCTTTCACTTTTTTGCTATGGTCGTATACGTCAAACGCAACCATGATAATATCTCTAGTCCGTAATTAGTTTTATTTACTTTTTTTTTGCAGATGTCTTCGATGTTTGTCTGACAAAAACGATTCCGCCCTCAGGTCCTGGCACACCACCTTTGATGTACATGATCCCGTTTTCGGTATCGATTTGAACCACTTTAACGTTCTGTATTGTTACTTGCTCAGCGCCCATGTGACCCGGCAACGCTTTGCCTTTAAAGATACGATGCTGCCCCGTACCCGCTGCAATTGCGCCGATGCGGCGGTGGAACATTGAACCGTGCGTCTTACGTCCGCCGTGCCAATTGTGACGGCGCATACCGCCCTGAAATCCTCGGCCTTTTGAAACGCCGACCACATCAACAATGTCGCCTTCATCAAAGGTCGCGCCTTCAATGTTTTGGCCTACTTCAAAACCTTCCGTCGAATCTACGCGAACTTCCTGCAAGATTCGATGCGGTTCCAAACCGGCTTTTTTGAAGTGCCCAATCGCTGCTTGCGTTTGGTTCTTTTCCTTAACAGGCAAGAAGGCAATTTGCAAAGCATTGTAACCGTCCGTCTCTTCTGTCTTGATCTGGACAATCGGGCATGGCCCTACTTCAAGCGCCGTCAACGGCGTCATACTGCCGTCTTCGTTAAACTTTTGCGTCATCCGCAATTTGCGTCCAATAATGGCTTTCATCGTTTCGATTCCGTTACGTCTACAGTTTGATTTCTACATGGACGCCAGCGGGAAGTTCCAACTGTGTTAATGCATCCATCGTTTTTGGGCTCCAGTCGATGATGTCCACCAACCGCTTGTGCGCGCGCATTTCAAACTGTTCACGCGATTTTTTGTTTACGTGCGGCGAGCGCAGCACGGTGTATTTTGAAATTCGGGTCGGAAGAGGAATCGGGCCGATGATCTTGGCGCCGGTTCGCTTTGCCGTATCGACGATCTCTCGGGTTGATTGATCCAGCAACCGGAAATCATAAGCTTTTAGACGAATTCGTATTGTATTTGGAACTTCTGCCGCCATGTTAGGCTCCACTCATTTCGAACTCTGTGTTCGGTTTATTCAATGATTTTATCAACGACGCCGGCGCCGACGGTGCGGCCGCCTTCGCGAATGGCGAAGCGCAGTTCCTGCTCCATCGCGATCGACTGATGCAATTCCGCTTCCATGACCACGTTGTCGCCC
>JAVCCE010000032.1 GCA_030765645.1 Candidatus Hinthialibacter antarcticus
AAAAGCCCCGCTTGGCCTGGACGGTAGTAATCGCCGCCGTTAACGTCGTCTTGCCGTGGTCAACGTGACCAATCGTGCCCACGTTTACGTGCGGCTTCGTCCGTTCAAACTTTTCCCTCGCCATGGTAAAACCCTCCGACTTTGGCGTACGAAATTTAAGGTGACGCCCAATTTCAATTAGGCGCACACAAAGGGACATCGCTGGCGTCGTTTAACTTCACGGCCGCCGCTGCGAGTCCGCTAGTCTAAGCTATATATCAGGTCTTCTTTATCGGTTCGTTCTCGGGGAACCAATTAAAAACCCATACCTGCGACGAGTTGTTGCTGCACCAATTTGGGAGCCTCTTCGTAATGGGACAATTGCATCGTGTAGGTTGCACGTCCCTGGGAAAGTGAACGAAGGCTCGTCGCGTATCCGAACATTTCTGACAATGGAACCTCACCCTTGATGACTTGCGAGCCGCCGCGTTGCTCAATGCCCGACGTACGGCCTCGCCTTGAGTTAAGGTTCCCAAGAATGTCACCCATACATTCTTCCGGGGTGACAATCTCGATTTCCATAATCGGCTCCATCAACACAGGCCCGGCTTTTTCAACTGCCTGCCGGAAGGCGATGGATGCTGCGATCTGGAAGGCCAGGTCATTAGAGGTCGCTTGATCGTACGAGCCTCCTACTAGCCGCGCTCCTAAATCTAGCATAGGAAAGCCAATTAAAATACCACTTTGTAGGTTCTCTATCAAGCCCTGCTTAACGGATTCTGCAAAGTTTTTTGGAATTACATCATCTGTAACTTCATTAATGAATTCAAACCCCTGATCGCGCTCACGGGGATACACTTCTAAGATGACATGGCCGAACATATTTTTGCCAGCCTGTTGGCGTTCATAGCGCTCTTCCGCGCGGCTTTTTTTAGTAATCGTCTCGCGATAGGCGACTTGCGGCTTGCCGACATTCGCCTGTACGCCATATTCACGCAATATTCGATCTATGATAATTTCGAGGTGTAATTCGCCCATGCCCGACAAAATGGTCTGCCCGGTTTCTTCATCAATTTTCACATGGAAGGTCGGGTCTTCTTCCATCATTTTTTCAAGAGCGAATGCTAATTTATCTTGATCGGCGACCGTTTTCGGTTCGACAGCGACGGCAATGACCGGGTCAGGATACGAAAGGTTTTCAAGAAGGATCGGGTGATTCAGATCACATAGCGTATCGCCCGTCGTCGTAAAGTTCACTGGCGCACACGCAATGTCGCCCACTGTCACTTCGCTAATTTCTTCTTTTTTATTGGCGTGCATCCGCAACAGACGCCCAATTTTTTCTTTTTTGCCTTTTGCGGCGTTCAGAACAGCCTTGCCCGCCTGGGCCTTGCCGGAATAGACGCGAAAAAACGCCATCCGCCCGTGAGAGTCGGACGTGATTTTAAACGCCAGCGCAGAAAACGGCTCATTAATATCCGGCTTGCGCGTTTCTTCTTTTTCCGTATTCGGATGAATGCCTTTCACCGGCGGAATATCCAGCGGTGACGGCAGATAATCAATGACCGCATCCAACATCAACTGGATGCCTTTATTCTTCAATGCGGAGCCGCACATTACCGGTACCAATTCGCTTGAAACGGTCGCTTTGCGAATTGCCCTACGAATGGCGGCGGGGTCAATGTCATCGCCTTCTAAAAACGCGTGCATGATATCGTCGTCATAATCGGCGATGGCTTCAATCATGTGATTGCGGGCTTCTTCAGCGGCGTTTTGTAATTCATCAGGAATCTGACAGTCAGAAAACGCCGTACCGTAATCATCGGCGCCTTCTTCCCAGGTGCGCGCTTTCATTTCGATTAAATCAATGACGCCCTGGAAATTTGATTCCGCGCCGATGGGGATTTGGATTGGCAACGGCTTGGCGCCTAAACGGTTGGTCATTTCATCGACAACGCGCTCAAACTCCGCGCCAGTACGGTCCATTTTATTAATAAATGCAATTCGTGGGACATGATAGCGGTCAGCCTGGCGCCAAACGGTTTCAGACTGCGGCTCGACGCCGCCCACCGCGCAAAAGACGACGACAGCGCCATCGAGTACGCGCAAGGAGCGCTCGACCTCAATGGTGAAGTCAACGTGCCCCGGCGTGTCAATAATATTTATCTGGTGATTGTTCCACTGGCAGTAGGTCGCAGCGGAGGTGATGGTAATTCCCCGCTCTTTTTCCTGCTCCATCCAGTCCATTTCAGCGGCGCCGTCATGGACTTCGCCAATCTTGTGCGTACGCCCCGCGTAATACAGGACGCGCTCAGTGGTGGTCGTCTTGCCCGCGTCGATGTGGGCAGCGATTCCAATGTTGCGGATTATGGAGAGGTCGTTTTTTTTAGCGCACACAATAATTGTCTATCCAGGCTGAATAAAATTTATTTTTGGACTTGAAAACGCCGAGGCCCAAATGAGCCTCGGCGAGATTGACAAACTTTACATGCAAGTGATTTGTCCCGCGCTGGTTGCGCGACAGACTACCAGCGGTAGTGGGCAAACGCCTTGTTGGCTTCCGCCATGCGGTGAGTGTCTTGTTTCTTTTTAATCGCAGTGCCCTGGTTTTGAGAGGCATCGAGCAATTCACCCGCCAATTTGGCGCGCATGTTCCGTTCACCACGTGAACGGGCAGCAGCAACCAACCAGCGGATCGCCAAGGTTTGTTGGCGCGTCGAGCGAACTTCGACTGGCACCTGATAGGTAGCGCCACCGACGCGACGAGAGCGAACCTCTAATGTCGGCTTCACATTATCAACCGCAGATTGAAACATTTCAATCGGGTCTTTGTCCGCTTTTTTCTTGATTTCTTCCAAAGCGCCATAGAAGACATGTTCAGCCAGCGAACGCTTGCCGTCCAACATGATTCCATTGATGAACTTGCTCACCAACACGTTTTTGTAAACGGGGTCGGGAGCGACTTTTCGTAGATCCGCACGCGATTTTCTTGACATTTTACTTTATCTCTCCAAGAACTCTTTCAAGTCTCTTATCTATAACGATTTTATGATTATTCTTTTGGACGTTTGGAACCATACTTGGAACGTCCGCGCCGACGGGAGTCTACGCCAATGGTTTCCAACACGCCGCGAATGACGTGATAGCGAACCGAAGGCAAATCTTTCACACGACCGCCGCGAATCAGCACAATGGAGTGCTCTTGAAGGTTATGGCCTTCGCCGGGAATGTACGCATTCACTTCAATGCCGTTGGTCAAACGAACGCGAGCAACTTTGCGCAGCGCTGAATTCGGCTTTTTGGGGCTCATGGTCCACACGCGAGTGCAAACGCCGCGTTTTTGCGGGCAGCCTTTCATCGCCGGGGCTTTGGATTTTTTGGTTTTTGTCTTGCGTCCCTTTTTGATCAGCTGATTGATCGTCGGCATAATAATTCCTTATGTCTTATATATTCTTGTGTCTATAAAAGTTGTTTTTATCCACAAATTGAGCCCCGATCATGCACTTTATTCGCATTAGGGGCGCAAGTGGAAAAGAATAAGAGCGATGAGGCCTATCGTCAAGCCTCACCGCCCGTATTTGTCACTCGAATCAAACGTGAGCCTTCACACGGTCCCGGCTTAAAATCTCGTTGTAATACTTTGCATGATACCCCCAGCCGGTGCCTGCTGGAATCAAGTGGCCCATGATTACGTTTTCTTTCAAGCCCAAAAGGTGGTCGATCTTGCTGCTGATCGCGGCTTGAGTCAGTACCCGCGTGGTTTCCTGGAAGGAAGCCGCCGAGATAAATGATTCCGTATTCAAGGAGGCTTTGGTGATGCCCAAAAGCCTCGGTTTGAACTGGGCCGGTTTACCACCCTGTTGCATGACCTTTTCGTTTTCCTGGCTCACTTGATAGCGGTCGATATCTTCATCCAGTAAGAAACTACTATCGCCGGAGTCAGTGATGGTTACCTTGCGGAATTGTTGGCGGACAATGACTTCGATGTGCTTATCATTGATGCCAACGCCCTGCAAACGATAGACTTCCTGCACTTCATTGATGAGATACATCTGCGTTGCGCGTTCACCCATGACTTCGAGATATTCGTGAGGGTCAATGGAACCATCAACCAGTTTGTCGCCAGTTGAAATCCAATCGCCGTCACGAACAATCACGTGCTTGCCAGCGTCGATTTCATGAGCACTGAGCACTGAGCCGTCTTTATCGGTAATCAAGATAATACGCGTACCGCGACGGCGTTTTTTGCCGATCTTATCTTCGATTTGCTCAGCCAGTTCTTCCAGTTCATCCGGCATTGGGATTTTCACCCAGCCGTCGACTTTCGTAATAATGGCCAAGTCGCGTTGTTTCGGACGACGCGCTTCGAAGAGTTCTTCAACACGGGGCAAACCACCGGTCACGTCGCGGGATTTAAAGGTTTCTTTTGGAATTTTGGCCAGAATATCGCCAGGGCTGATCTCATCGCCGTCGTTCACAACAATATGCGCGCCGGAAGGCAAGGAGTGGTATTCAGGCTGCTTGCCGCGTTTTTTGATGATTAGCGATGGGTGCTTGTCTTCGCGGTGCTCCATAACAATCATCTGCGATGACGCGCCGCCTTCTGGACGCTGACGGCGCATGGTGACGCCTTCAATGATCTGTTCAAAATGCGCGACGCCTTCCATGGAAGCGATTTCCGCCTTGAAGTACGGGTCCCAACGCGAAATTACGTTGCACTCGTCTTTCTTACCAGACGTACGGAAGAAGGACGTTCCGCGCCGCTCGACTTCTTCGCCGGCGGCGACAAAGATCGTTGCGCCCAATGAAATGCCGCCTTCCAACTGACGGAACCGGTCCGCGAGTTGTTCGGTGTGGGCGAGAATCATCCCACTGAGAACATCTGCGCCGTCTTCAACGGTAATGATTGATCCCGGCGGCAAGGTGTATTCGTCAATGACGTCTTCATTTCGGTCAACAACGCAAATACGAGGAGGTCTGCCGCTCGTATAATCGCTGATAATTGATTTCAGGTTATTGGTAACGGGGTCCAACACGCGGCGAATGGTCACGCCTTCAACGATGTCCGCAAAGCGAATTTTGCCTTCAGTGCGGGCAATCGTCGGCGTGATGTGATACGCCAATGGCTGCCCTGCTTTGACCGATTCGCCGTCTTTAATCTGTAAGCGGTGACCCGGTTGCAGATTGTACAATTCAGCCGCTCCACCTTTGGAGACTTCAACCTGTCCATCAAAGAAACCGCGCGGGACGACCAACTCATCGCCGTCTTTTTCCAGGTCTTTTGTGGTGATGTTTTTGAACTGTGCTTTACCGTCAATGTGAGTAACGACAGGCACCTGCAGCGGGTTCCATTCGGCGATCATATCTCCAGGAGTAACCCGGTCGCCGTCACTGAAGCGCAATACGGCTCCCTGAGGAATGTTCGGGAAAGACGCAATTTCTTTTCCACGCGTGTTCACAAGCATAATGGTACCGCCGCCGCGAACTACGCAGAATTTCTTGCCCATCGGAATGGTTTCTAATTTACTGAACTTAATCAACGGTTCGCTTCGACTCAGACCGTCAGGACATGTGATGCTAGACCGTAACAAGATCGGACGACCGATGTTGTTGACCGCAATCAGGTCTTTCTTACGGTTTTCGACTAAGTTTAAATTGATGTATTTGATAACGCCTGATTCACCGTTGCGAAGACCGCCCACGCCGTCATCGTTATGGCGCATACGGATTTCGGATTCTTCCAGAATACGGCTTGTCGTACCACCGATGTGGAAGGTACGCAGCGTTAACTGCGTTCCCGGCTCGCCGATGGATTGCGCTGCGATAATCCCAGTCGCTTCACCGATGCGGACGGGGCTGCGTCGCGACAAATCGCGTCCATAGCATTTGGCGCAAACGCCGCGCGGCGATTCGCACGCCACCACGGAACGAATATAGACGTTTTCCAAACCGCAACGACCAATCATAGAAGCAGCGGTTTCATCGACTTCTTCGCCCTGCGCCACGATCACGTTACCGTTGAGCGGATTGATAATATCTTCCGCCGCCGTACGGCCCAACACGCGATCTTCCAGCGATTCCATTTCCTGGTCGCCTTCTTTAATTGAAGCGACATCCAACCCGGCCAAGGTGCCGCAGTCGGGTTCCGTGATAATTACGTCTTGGGCGACATCAATCAGGCGGCGCGTCAGGTAGCCCGCCTCCGCCGTCTTGAGCGCCGTATCAGCCAGACCCTTACGGGCGCCGTGCGTAGAAATAAAGTATTCCAACACGGTGAGGCCTTCTTTAAAGTTCGATTCAATGGGGGATTCGATGATTTCACCGATACCACCCGTCAGTTTTTTCATTGGCTTCGACATCAAACCGCGCATACCCGCCAACTGGCGAATCTGTTGTTTTGAACCACGAGCGCCGGAGTCAGCCATGATATAAATGGGGTTGAAGCCCTGATTGTCGGTCTTCAACTCATTCATCATTTCTTCCGCGACTTTTTCCGTGGTTTCAATCCAACGGTCAATCACTTTGTTATAGCGTTCGATATCGGTGATCGCGCCTTTTTCAAACTGATCAAGAATGATTTGGACTTCGCCGCGCGCGGCGTCGAGCAATTCATTTTTGCGTTTGGGAACCACCATGTCAGTCAAGCCGATGGAGATGCCGCCGACCTTGGCGTAGTGATATCCTAAGTTCTTGAGATCATCCAAAAATTTCGCGCACCGCTGTTTTCCACATTTTTTGTAGCAATCCAAAACCAATGCGGCCAACGATTTTTTATTGAAGATTTTGTTCGCAAAGCGAAGTTCTTCAGGCAGAATGTCATTAAAGATAATGCGGCCCGCTGTGGTACGAAGGCGGATGCCTTTAATACGGACTTCGATTTCATCCTGCAAACCAATGATGCCGTGATCGTAAGCGATCAACGCTTCACGTTCATCGGTATAGCGCTTCGGTTCCGAACCATTGATTGCATTCCGAACTTTCGTTACGAAATAGCACCCCAGAACGATATCCTGGCTGGGCGTCGCGATTGGCATACCGCTGGCAGGCCCTAAAATGTTGTGCATCGCCAGCATCGAGTCGCGACACTCCTGTTGCGCTTCTTGTGAAAGAGGAACGTGTACCGCCATCTGATCGCCGTCAAAGTCAGCGTTAAACGCCGTACAGGTTAGGGGGTGAAGACGAATCGCCTTCCCTTCAACCAGTTTGGGCTGAAACGCTTGCATACCCATCCGGTGAAGAGTCGGGGCGCGGTTCAGAATGACCGGGTGGTCCCGGATGACTTCTTCCAAGACGTCAAACACTTCCGGGTCGCCGCGCTCAATTTTGCGCTTGGCGCTGCGGATGGTGGTCACTTCGTCCAGTTCTTCTAACCGGCGAATGATAAATGGTTCAAAGAGTTCGAGCGCCATTTGCTTGGGCAACCCGCACTCGTTGTATTTCAAATCAGGGCCGCAAACGATAACAGAACGGCCGGAATAATCGACGCGCTTTCCGAGAAGGTTCTGGCGGAAGCGGCCTTGCTTGCCTTTCAGCATATCGCTAAGCGACTTGAGCGGACGGTTGTTGGAGCCTTTAACGGGGCGACCGCGACGACCATTGTCCAGCAACGCATCGACTGCTTCCTGCAGCATGCGTTTTTCATTGCGGATAATGACTTCCGGCGCGCGCACTTCTTTCAAGCGGCGCAAACGGTTGTTGCGGTTAATCACGCGACGATAGAGGTCATTCAAGTCAGACGTCGCGAAGCGCCCGCCGTCCAATGGAACCAAAGGACGCAAGTCAGGCGGTATTACGGGTAATACTTCCATGACCATCCATTCGGGACGGTTGCTGCTATGTTTGAAATCGCCGATGACTTTCAGGCGTTTGATGCATCGTTTCACTTTTTGTTTCGACTTGCCTTCACGGATGACCTTACGCATTTCTTCCGTCATGGATTCCAAGTCGAGATTTTGCAAAATTTCCTGAATCGCTTCCGCGCCCATGCCAACGCGGAAATCGCTGCCGTACTCTTCGCGCATCCGCAAGTATTCGCGCTCACTGAGAACGTCCATATAGGTGAGTTCAGCGCTGCCCGGATCGAGAACGATATATTCTTCGTAATAGAGAACGCGTTCCAGCGTCTTGATGGAGAGATCTAAAAGCAAGGCCAAAATGCTGGGCACGCCTTTTGAAAACCAAATATGCGCAACCGGCATTTCAAGTTCAATGTGTCCCAGGCGGGTACGGCGTACGCGGGATTGAGTCACTTCAACGCCGCAACGGTCGCAAACGACGCCGCGATGTTTAATGCCTTTGAACTTGCCGCAAGAGCATTCATAGTCGCGGGTCGGACCGAAAATGCGCTCGCAGAACAAACCGTCATTTTTCGGTTTGTATGTTTTGTAGTCGATGGTTTCAGGGTTTTTCACTTCCCCATACGACCAACCGCGAATTTGGTCCGGTGAGGTCAAACTGATCCGAATAGAGCGGACCCGGTTGATGTCACGGATTTCATCTTCACGGCGTTTTGATGCTGGCGTTTGTAACGATTTCCACATAGGAGCGTACTCCTTAATTAGTATCTGGTTTTGCGTTCGACGGAACGGTTACTTCGTTTCAGTTAACAATGCTTTTTCAGGCCGTTTTTCTGGCCTGGATTCACCCGGTTCACCGGCTCCGCCCTCTTCTTCCACCAATTCGATGCCGAGCGCGAGACTCTGCAATTCTTTGATGAGAACGTAGAACGATTCGGGAATTCCCGGCGCTCTCGCGTTCTTGCCTTTGACGATTGCTTCATAGATGCGGTTACGGCCTATGATGTCATCTGACTTCACCGTCAGCAGTTCCTGCAAGGTATGCGCGGCGCCGTATGCTTCGAGCGCCCACACTTCCATCTCGCCCAAACGCTGACCGCCGAATTGCGCCTTACCGCCCAATGGCTGTTGTGTGACCAGTGAATAGGGGCCAATCGAACGGGCGTGAATTTTATCATCGACCAAGTGGTTCAATTTCAACATATAGATGATGCCGACAGTGACCTGCTCAGCGAACGGCTCGCCAGTGCGTCCATCAAAGACCACGCTCTTACCCGTTTCGGGCAGACCGGCTTCTTTCAGGAGATCAAAAACGTCCGATTCTTTTGCGCCGTCAAAGACAGGCGTGGCAATGTGAAAGCCCAGTTTATGGATCGCCCATCCAAGGTGCGTCTCAAAAATCTGCCCGACGTTCATTCGGGACGGAACACCCAACGGATTCAACGTAATATCGACCGGAGTACCGTCTGCAAGGTGAGGCATGTCTTCAACCGGAACGACGCGCGAGATGACGCCCTTGTTTCCGTGACGACCCGCCATCTTGTCGCCAATAGAAAGGCGTTTCTTTTTGGCAATATATACTTTGACCATTTTGAGTACGCCAGGAGACAGGTTGTCGCCGGTTTTGATGTACTCAACTTGCTTTTCGTACTGTTGCTGAATCTCTTCCATGTCAGCGCGGTATTTCATGCGCAAATGGTCGAGTACGGGATCATCGGGAATGCTCAAATCACGGATATCCAAGTCGCCCAATTTATTGAGATCGTTCTTGGTTACCTTTTTGCCTTGCGACAAGAGAATTTCGCCCGTTAGAGGGTTCACGATGTCGCTGGCCAATTCACGACCAACTAGCGCCCGCTCGGAACGCTCGATCCATTCGGCGTCAATGGCTTCGGTTTTCTTTTCACGGTCAGCCAACAATCGCTTGATGGCGCGTTCGTCTTCCGTACGGCTGCGCCCGCCGCGCATCTTGCGAGCGAACACTTTGACGTCAACAACAATGCCCTTGGTTCCAGGCGACGCCTTGAGCGAAATATCTTTTACGTCTTCCGCCCGCTTACCAAAGATGGCGCGCAGCAGCTTTTCGACGTTTGAGGTTTGCACTTTGCCCTTGGGCGAAATCTTACCAACAAGAATGTCGCCGGGGCTAACGGGAGCGCCGATGCGGATCACACCGTTTTCATCCAGGTTGCGTAATGCTTCTTCGCCAACATTGGGGATGTCGCGGGTGATTTCTTCTTCGCCCAATTTAGTGTCGCGCGCTTCGACTTTGAATTCTTCGACGTGAACGCTGGTAAAAACGTCTTCTTTAATCAAGCGCTCGCTAACAACGATCGCGTCTTCGAAGTTCGCGCCTTCCCATGACATGAAAGCGACCAGGACGTTCTTGCCGAGAGCGATTTCGCCTTTGTCGGTCGCAGGGCCATCAGCGATAACCCAACCCGCGTCAACATGGATACCTGCACGGACAATCGGCTTTTGGTTCACGCAAGTATTCTGGTTGGAACGCATAAACTTCGACAAAACGTATTCGTCTATGTCGTTCTCGTGTTCAGGATCATCCGGCCGAACCACAATGCGTTCGGCGGAAACATATTCCACATTGCCGGAGCGTTTCGCGACCACAACAACGCCGGAGTCTTTCGCGGCTTTGTATTCGACGCCAGTACCAACAAGCGGCGCTTCGGGACGCAAAAGAGGAACCGCTTGGCGCTGCATGTTTGAACCCATGAGTGCGCGGTTGGCATCATCGTGTTCTAAAAATGGAATCAACGCGGACGAAATAGAAACCAACTGTTTCGGCGAAACGTCCATGTAGTGAATCTGGTCAGGAGAAACGCGAGGGAAGTTGCCGCGATAGCGCGTCAACACCGTCTCGTTGATGAACTTGCCCTTACCGTCAATCGGCGCGTTGGCCTGAGCGATGATCGAATTGTCTTCATCATCGGCGGAAAGGTATTCAATTTCTTTTGAAGCAATGCCGTTCTTCACTTTACGGTAAGGCGTTTCAATGAAACCAAATTCATTGACCCGCGCATAAGTAGAAAGACTTGAAATCAGACCGATGTTCGGGCCTTCCGGGGTTTCAATCGGACAAACGCGACCATAGTGGGTGTGGTGAACGTCGCGCACTTCAAATCCGGCGCGTTCACGATTCAGGCCGCCTGGTCCCAACGCCGACAAACGGCGCTTGTGGGTCAACTCAGACAGCGGGTTGACTTGATCGAGAAACTGCGACAACTGGCTGCGCCCAAAGAAATCGGCGATGGCTGTTGTGATTGGCTTCGCGTTAATCAAGTTACGGGGCATCACGTTTTCGATGTCAAGAATGCCCATCTTTTCGCGAATGGTGCGTTCCATGCGGGCCAAACCAACGCGCACTTGATTTTCTAACAATTCGCCGATGGTGCGGACGCGACGGTTGCCCAAGTGATCAATATCATCCGAGGCCGCCTCGCCGCGATACACGGAGAGCATATAGCGAACCACGCCGATGATATCTTCAACGGTCAGGGTCACGTCTTCGATTGGAATATCAACGCCCAATTTTTTATTGAGACGATAGCGGCCCACGCGGGAGAGATCATAACGGCGCTCTTTGGTAAACAAGTTCTCAAAAAGCATGATCGCGTTTTTGGCTGCGGGCGGCTCGCCGGGACGCAAGGTTTGATAAATTTCACCCAGCGCCGACTCTTTGTCTGAAGTATTATCTTTAAGGATCGTGTTTCGAATAATATTAAAATCGCGCGAATCGCCTTCAACCAACCAAATCGAACCGGCTTTCATTTCGACCAATTTATCGAAAACAGCGTCGGTGATTTCCGTACCCGCTTCAACGAGAACGGAATTGGTTTCGGGGTCAACGTAATCACGACCGACGACCTTGCCCACTAACGTATTTCGGCTGCGGGAAGTCACCTTGGCTTCGCGTTGCTTGACGAATAAATTCATAATGTCTTCGTCGGTTTCATACCCAAATGCGCGAAGCAATACCGAAGCAGGCAACTTTCGGCGACGATCAATGATAACGGACAAAACGTCATTGAGGTCGTTTTCAAATTCCAGCCAAGCGCCCCGATTGGGAATTATGCTCGCTTTAATCAAGCGCTGACCGCTGTGGTGAGACTCGACATTAAAGGTCGCGCCTGGAGAACGGTGCAACTGGCTGACTACAACGCGCTCGGCGCCGTTAATGACGAACGTTCCCCGCTCGGTCATCAAAGGAATCTCGCCAAGATAAATTTCTTCTTCGCGAATATCGACAATCTGAGGCTCGGAATCTTTGTCTTCGGCCTGCTTGACCACCAAACGCACCTTGATGCGCAACGGCGCAGCGTAGGTCATTCCACGGTCAATACACTCCATCACGGAGTACTTGGGGCGCCCCAACGTATAGTTAACAAACTCCAACATTGAGCCGTCGCGGCCTTTGACCGGGAAAATGGAACCAAACGCCTGTTGCATTCCAACATCTTTGCGGCGATCAGGCAGTTCCTGGCCTTGCAGAAACAACGCATACGACTGTTGCTGCGTTTCGATTAAGTCGGGAATTTCGATGACGTCCTGAATCTTGGCGAAGCTGCGTCGTTCGCGCCATGGACAATCGTTTACGGCTTTCGTCATGAGCGTCTCCTCAGATCAAGAGGTTTTCCGTACCATTGTTATTCGTGTTAATATCTTTGGTGGTTGCCTTCCGCGTACCTGACACATATACAGGCTGGTTCACAAAAACGGTCTCCATGAGGGAGGCCGCCCACGCGGAACACGTAAAGCCGGCAATCTATTCTGCCGGCGGTGCTTCCTGGTTAGGCGGGGTTCAAATTCGTACGAACATTGCAATAACGCAAAAATCCCCGTCTTGAAGACGAGGTTATCCCCTTCATTCATTCTCGATATCCGTACGTTCATCGCGCGCTTTTTTTGGTGAGTGGTTCTTGGTTCACAGGGTCTCTTTACTAGAAAACGAATCAAGTGAGAAAAGATAACCCTATGCGTCAATGATGTCAAGGGCATCTATCAGATTTTTTATCATAATATCCAAATCACAGTTGACCCTGCCAGTTTATGGGGCTTATATAAATTGTTTGGCCTATTCCCCCTAATAATCCAGGGCAAATAAGCCGCCTCGCCTGATTGTATATAATATCGAACTCGCAAAATTGGAGAAAAACGTGCTCGAAGCAATTATTTTTGACATGGACGGCGTGTTGGTTGATTCAGAACAGTTTATTCGTCAGGCGGCGGTAAACATGTTCGCTGAAAAAGGCGTTTCGGTCGATGCTGACGATTTTCTTCCTTTCACAGGAACAGGAGAAAACCGATTTATTGGCGGCGTGGCTGGACTCTATGGAATTTCGATTGATCTCGAAAAGGACAAAGCCCGGCTGTATGCGATCTATGGCGAACTCATTGTCGGGAATCTCGAGCCGCTTGACGGCGTAGTCGATTTTATAGCGCACTGCCGCAAAAATGGATGGAAGTTGTCTGTCGCATCAAGCGCGGACGATATTAAAGTTGACCAAAACTTGAATGGGATCGGCATCCCCAGAGACCAATTTGATGCGGTGACAACCGGAAGCGATGTGACCCGCACCAAGCCCGACCCCGATATCTTCTTAATCACGGCGAAAAAAATGGGCGTTCATCCTGGAAATTGCCTGGTAATCGAAGACGCCGTTTCCGGCGTGACCGCTGCCAAAGCGGCGGGATGCCGTTGTTTGGCGCTGACCACCAGTTTCTCTCCCGAAGCGCTCCATGAAGCCGACTGGATTGGAAAAACCCTCGCTGATTTCCCTAAAGAAGCCATAGAATGGTAAAAAAAAGCCGGAGTGGAAATATCCGCCCCGGCCTTTTATCTCTCTATTGTACAAAAACAACTACATATTGACTGCTTCAGCCGACTCGTCATCCTCGTCGGAGAGTTTGCTTTTCAAGATTTTTTGAACCCGGTCAGCCATATCCGACGGGATGAGAGCGTCTAACCGTCGGCGGAAGCCTACATCCGCTTCGTGGTAATCGACCCGCTCACCGTTCTCGCCAGTGTCAATCTTGGCCAGATTCAGTCTGAGTCTCTCTTTTGTCATCGCCCTGCTCAACAATAATAAAATAATAGATAGTATCGTTATCGACAGAGCGAAGCTGATCTTAACCTATTCTTCGTCAAGTTCTTCCATTGCGCATTCGGCAATAATCTTCTGGGCCACTTCATTCGGCACGGGATCATAATGCGAAGGCCGCATTTCAAAACTGCCGCGCCCCTGGGTAATCGACCGTAAGTCGATTGAATAGGTGAACATTTCCGCTAACGGCGCGTGAGCGCGAATGATTTGCTTTCCATTGGCTGGCTCCATGCCCAAGACGCGCCCCCGGCGGGTGTTGAGGTCACCCATTACGTCGCCCATGTAATCGTCAGGGATCGTAACTTCAACTGTCATAACAGGTTCTAACAGGACTGGCTTGCATTTTTCTTTGGCAATTTGACGAAAACACTTAGAAGCCGCCATTTTAAAAGCCATTTCAGATGAATCGACATCGTGATACTTTCCATCGAACACTTCAGCGCAGACATCCACAACAGGAAATCCGGCTAAAAATCCGCGTACCATCGCATCCGCAATGCCCTTCTCTACCGCAGGAACGAATTTTGTCGGTATTGATCCGCCGAAGAGGCTATTAACAAATTCATATTCTTTACCGCGTTCCAATGGTTTGAGACGCAAATGGACTTCGCCGAACTGACCGCGCCCGCCGGATTGCTTTTTGTGACGGTAGCTGCCTTCGCCCTGGGCGCTAATGGTTTCCCGGTAAGCGACCTTCGGCGTTTTAAGTTCTACTTTGATTTTGCTTTGGTTTTTGAGACGTTCGATCAATAAATCAATCTGCATCTGCCCCGCAGCAGAAATCACCGTTTCACCGGTTTCGTGGTCGCGTCCCGCTTTAATGGTCGGGTCGCCTGAAATCAATTTTGGAATCAGGCCGCCAATTTTGTCTTCGTCATTCTTATCGTCCACATGAAAAGCCTGGTGAACTTGCGGTTGTGGGTACGTCGTCGGCGCGACCAGAAGATCGCCCGCTTCCGTCGAGATGGTATCGTTGGTTTCAAACGAGTCAATTTTTGCGATTGCAACAATATCGCCCGTTGAGGCGCTTGGAATTGAGGTGTGTTTTTTACCGTTGACTTCGAGGATATGCCCCACGCGGTCTTTGCTGTCTTTGCTGCGGTTGAATAATTCGCCATCGCCTTTCAGGGTTCCACTCATGACGCGCAGGAATGAAATTTTCCCGACAAACGGGTCAACCAAACTTTTAAAAATAAAGCCAATGCCGGGGCCGTCTTCTTGAACAGGCTCTTCGGTAATTTCGTCGCTGCCTTTTTTGCACGCATGGAAGGTTTTGCGATCAAGAGGAGTTGGGATGTAATTCACCAAACCGTCCATGAGCGATTCGATGCCAATGCAGTTATAGGCGTCGGAAACCAAAATAGGAACGGTTGCTCCGGTTAGCGCGCCGTCGTGCAGGCCATGACGAATGTCTTCATAGCTTAATTCTTCTTCATTAAGATATCGCTCCATCAATGTATCATCGGTCACAACGGAGGCTTCGATCATCTTGGCGTGAAATTCTTCTTCCACGTCTTTGACGTCATCTGGAATTTCTTCGCTTTTTTCCACGCCGCCTTTTTCATTAAAGGTCAACGCTTTATCGGTAACCAAGTCGATGACGCCTTTGAAACCGCTTTCCTGGCCCCAGGGTAAACGAACGGGACAAACTTTTGCGCCTAAGTCTTCTAATTGCTGGACGCAGTTTTGAAAATTTGCGTGTTCGCAATCCATCCGGTTAACGACGACAACGCGAGGAATGTCCATCTCAACGATATAGTCCCAGATTTTTTCGGTTTCGACCTCGACGCCGCTTTGCGCATTGATGACAAGCAATACGCCATCGGCTGCGTGCAGTGCGCCTTTGATATCGCCGACAAAATCCGAGTAGCCCGGCGTGTCGATCAGTTGGATTTCAATATCTTTATACGTGCAGGTCAATATTTTCGAGGTAAGGGTGTGTTTCTTTTGTTTTTCGTCGTCTAAATAGTCGGCATACGTGGTCCCATCCAAAATTCGCCCCAACTTGTCAATGACGCCGGTATGATAAAGCATCGCTTCAATGAGAGAGGTTTTACCGCAACCGTGGTGCCCCACAACAGCGATGTTTCGTTTTTTACTGACTGCGATCTGGCTCATGTAAAACTTCCTCCTCTATGTCCTCTGCTTCCAAGGATGAAATTGAGGGTCGCCCCTCCCCATGCGAAGCGTGATTAGAATCCCATTAAAGTTGATAGATTAACATTAGATACGGGTCGAAGGTAAGCCTCTCAGAATAAAGCGGCTTATTCGCTAGGAAAATGAGGATCAAACACAAGCGCAAGAGGAGCCGATGGATTAAATTGAAGGCGGGTTGAGATAACGGTTTGTTGGAGAAAATGTGGAGATAAATTGCGATGGTGGTTCAAATTACCAGCGCCGCCATGAGAGACGGAGGAAGAAAAACTCGTAGAAAACGAGCCTCCTATGTCCGACTGGGTCGCGCATCCAACTGATGTCAACACCAAGGAAATAATCACAAACAAAATTGAAACGCGTTTTCTGTTCATTTAACCCTTTTCTCATGCTCTCCAAGGTTTCATTATAGGGAAACGATTCGCACTTCGCAACAGATAAATTTACAGGACGCTTCTCAATTGATCCGCACACTCTATCAATCCATCGCAAAGCCTATCTTTTTCCGCTTCGATCCTGAGTGGATCCATGAAACGATTTTGCACACGCTACCACTCATCGGCCCCTTGAAGCCGGTCATGCAAAATCAGTTTTCATTTAACGACGGCCGGCTCAAGCAAACCATTTGGGGATTAGACTTCAATACTCCAATCGGTCTCGCGGGCGGGTTCGATAAAAATGCGCGATGCGTGAATTTGTGGGACGCTTTCGGCTTTTCATTTTTTGAAATCGGAACGGTGACGCCGAAACCGCAACCTGGCAATCCCAAACCACGGTTGTTTCGCTACCCGCATCGGGAAGCTTTGATTAACCGCATGGGGTTCAACAACGACGGAAGCGAAGTCATCGCTGAGCGCTTGCAACATCTGGCGGCGCTGCCTCACCGGGCGTTAATGGGCGTGAGCCTGGGCAAGCAATTTGATACTCCAGTAGACGATTTAGACCAAGTCGTTGATGACTATTGCACGTCCTTGAAACGCCTGCATGATTACGGTGATTTCTTCGTCGTGAATGTGAGTTCGCCCAATACGAAAAACTTGCGCGAACTACAACAGAAAGAATCCCTGCAAGCGATACTGAATGCGTTAAAAATGGAACTTCAGACAAAAGATAAGGCGAAACCTCTGTGCGTGAAATTTGCGCCCGACCTCAGCGAAGAGCAAATCAACGAAGCGGTAAGCGCCGCATTAGAATGCGGGATTGACGGCTTCATCGCAACCAACACCACCAACCAAACCGGGGAAACGGAAAGCGGCGGACTCAGCGGCAAGCCCCTACGGGAACGCGCCACCGAAGTTGTAAAACTCATTGCGCACATTACCGAAGGCAACGTCCCCATCATCGGTTGCGGTGGAATACTCGACGCGCCAGACGCAATCGAAAAATTGGAAGCGGGCGCCTGGGCGCTGCAAATTTATACAGGGTTCGTCTATCGCGGGCCGGGCGTCGTCTATGACTTGAATTGCGGGATACTCAACGAAATGGACAAACGCGGCTTTACTCATCTTTCTGATTTTCGTAAAGGATAAGACCGTTTTATAAATGGTGTTTGTTCAGCGCGCTCGAAGGGCTCAGCGATAAAGACCGATACAGAAACTTAATCCGAACACATTTTTGAGTGCAACTATAAAAATGGACTTTCAAGGCGTACTTCAATCAAATTTGGATTCATTTCAACAACATTGGCCGCAAGCGGCGAAATTGCTGCAAACATTTTTCGCCAACCATAAAATCAAAATTCAAACCGACGGCGTCAACGTCAAACTCCGGTTTCTACATAACCATTCAGACGCATACGTCGAAATGATTGCGCCAATCCAACCGGACCTTTCACTAAACACATACAGGCAATACGAACAGTTCAAACCAGAACGGCAGTGGCTCATCTTAATGGGCGCATCGGCTGTTTCGCCGGATTTTTTCGTTCTTCGACCACAAGATAATTCCACTCCAGTCGTCATCGTCGAACCTGACGTCGCGGTTCTTGCCGCGTATTGCTGCATCCGCTCATTCGCCGCTCTGGTTTCATGCAAACAATTTCATGGGTTTCTCGGCCCCAGCGCATTGCGTGAATTTCAACAAACGCTGGTCGACCGGTTGCATCCTTTTTTTCTCGCCAAGCCCAATATTCATTTCATTCCAGGAACCGAATACGCCCGACCGACTGAGGAAGAATCGCAGCGTCTTCAAACCGTGCAAAAGATGGTCATGCACGAGCGTGAAGTGCTGCTGAAGAAAGCAGAAGCCGCACAACAACGCTACCACAATCAACAAAACAAAAAAACGAAAAAAGTATTCCTGGTTATCCCCTCGGTGTCTTGTTGGCGCAACATCTGCGACGGCTTGGCGGAAGGGTTCGAGAAAAATGGCATTGAAGTATTCAAATTTTATCACCTCTTTCCTCCCTCGAACGTCACTCCTTTAGACTCGCTTCGACTCACAGCGGTGTTTTATAAACAGCAACCCGACCTGATTATTACGCTGAGCCATGCGTCCGATTTATTTATTCAGGGCATTGAATCCATGCCCGTCAAACGATTGGTTTGGTATATCGACGAACCCAACCATCTCATTCACAAACCGCATGGACGTTTTGATTATCTGGTTCCAGTCTGGAAAGAATTTAATGCAACGCTTGAGCAACGCGGCGGTACCCTGCTCGACGAAGTGCCGATTGGATGCGGCGCGATCCAATCATCACATCAGAACGACTTAGAGTGCGAGGTCGGTTTCGTCGGCAGCATCGTTGATACGATAGACATACAAAAAGCGCTGCCCGATGAGATTAGACAAAAAGTTCAAGCCATCGTAAATGAAAAACTGGCTGATTGCAGCCGCGTCTATTCAGAATTGCTCTCGCGTTTTGGCTTGGATGAGAAAGACATTCAAATCATCACTCAGGTTGTTCAGCCAATTCTTCGCACAGCCGGCATGACCGACGCGTCGTTATTGGAATTTTATCTGAACGTCGAATGCAATCGTATCCGCCGCATTTCGGTTTTGTCGGCGCTGCATGAATTTGATTTGAAGATATACGGCAATCCTGAGTGGCAGCGCCTCCTGCAAGACACGCCGATTGCTCATTGTTATCAGGGAAAAGGGTTGACCTCACAAGAGTGCTATGACTTTTACTGCTCGGCGAAAATCAGCATCAATATTCATCCGTGCTTCGCGCACAGCGGCCCCAATACGCGAGATTTTGACATCCCCATGTGCGGTGGATTTCTGTTGAGTGATATTGGTATCCACGCCAAAGAGCGCATGGCGGAATTTTATAACGCCGAAAACGAAATCGCGTTATTTGACGAACCTGAATCAGCGGCGGACGCCGTTCGGCGCTACCTTCAACATCCCGACCAGCGCCAGAGAATGATCGAAGCCGCGCAACAGCGCACCTCCCGCGATCATTCCTACGCGGCGAGAGCGAAGCAGATGATGGTTTTTTTACGATGTACAGAAACGTAAATTGAAGTTTGGGGAGAGCAAACCCTGCCTAGCCTACGGCTAGCAGGCTGCCGCAGGCTGGCTCCTGGTGAGCCGCGTAAAAACGACAACATTTCTCATCCACGCGGCTCGTCGGGAGACTCGCCCTCCCCTTCTGTAATCTCAGCTCAATTTCAACCAGTCAATGCCGATTTTGTCGAGCGCGTAGCCGGTCTCTTTTGTGTAATCGCCGTAACACGCCATCCAATGGAAGCCGCGCGTTTCTTCGTTTACGCGGTCGGTATCAGCGTGCATCTGAATATCAACCTGCGAGCGGCAGATATCCATAAACGGATTATCAACCACTTCCGCCGTAAAGCCCATCCAGCGTTCAAAGTTGAAGTCGGGGTCGATCACCGTCATGGTTTCGCCCAGTTTAAACTCGACCTTGGGCGCAGCGCCGTAGTCCGACTCAAAGTGAGTCAGAATATTGACCGGCTCGTCGGTCTCGCCATCCATTTTTCGCGGCGCGGTGCAATGCGCCATAGTGACCACGCCGTCATGCGGATAAGTCGGGTCGTTCAAAAAGACCGGCTTGTTGCAGAGATAATGCAGCAATACGCCGGACGGAATGACCACAAAATCTGACTCGCAAAACGCCTGGTAGCCGCCGTCATTGAGCAGCGAAAGCGGCATACAAGCCGTCGTTTCAGAAATGCCCATCACCGTGCCCATGCAATTGTTGATGGTGAAGGCGTCCGTCCCGGCTTCGTCCATTAATTGTTGAAAGACTTCGGTCAAGAGAAAGGCGCGTTCCATAAATTCTGGGTTGGTATTCATTTCAACGCCGGGCTGTTTGAGATAATTGGCTGAATCCTGCGCACAGCGTTTGACCAGCATTTTGTTTGCTTGCGCTTTTTTGATGCGTACGCTGAGATCGTCATAGGTGACGTCGATCAGATCCATCTTGAAAATATTGCGCGTGTGTTCCGGCGCCGATTGTCCTCCAGCGCCCCAACCGCTGGAACCGCCCAACGAAACGATCTTCTTACCCATTGTATTTTTCACCGCATAAAGCGATTTGAGCCGCCACGCGACTTCGTCCATGCGGTCGACGATAACGTCTTTCGGGCCGACGCCGGGCTGTCCGAAATCATCCACGGTTTTTCGCAGATAGCGGTTATGGGCAATCTCGTACCATAGATAGACCGGGCCGCTGCGATGGCGCACAAACATCAGCGTCCATTTGTTTGGGTCGGAGAGCGCTTCGAGCGTGTCCGTGCCGCAGTTTGAGGCGAACATCAGCGTCACGTCATAATTTTCTTTCGCAATCGCCGCCGCCTGATCAGGATTCTGCGCCTCACGCAATGGCCGCAATTCAATCGGGAAATCGACCTCTTTCTTGAGCGATTCCATTTCATGTTCAATGCGGCGTTTTTCATCGGCAACGTCTTGCTGCGTCTTGATTCCGCCCCAACCGCGCCAACTGGTTTTTTCACGGGGCTGCGCGACGCCGTACAAAAACACAGGCTGAACGGTCAGCGTCTTCTGAATCGGTTTAATGTGTTCGGTATCATCGCTGAATGCGCGTTGCGCTCCCAAAGCGGACAACGCAATTCCTCCGGCGGCGACGGCGCTGGCGCCCGCCATGAATCCCCGGCGCGAAACGCAATCGCTAGGCTGGCTGGTGCAGATCGATTTTGTGCAGCAACGGCATTGTGACGGCAAAGATGACGACGAATGGCTATGTTCGTGAGTCATTGTAATTCCCCCCATGTTGACGAACTGGATGTCGATGCGGTAAAGCAGGGTCCGCAATCAAGCAAATGTTCATACAAATGAGAGAGAAAGTCAACAAAAAAATTTAATTATGGAACCGGATGTCCTTTTGAGGCTTGCCACACGGAGTACCATTGCTCGCGCGTCAGTTTGAGTTCAAGAGATTTGACGGCGGACTGGATCCGTTCAATTTTTCCGGTTCCTAATACAGGGAGAAATTGTACGGGATGCGCGAGTATCCAGGCCAAGGCGAGCCGATCCAACTCGGTTTCATTCAACTCGGCGCCAAGATCAGACAACGCCTTGCGTACGCGTATCGCCTGCTCTGATTGACCGCTGAACAAACGACCGCCTCCAAAGGGCGACCAAGCCATCGGGCGAATCCCGAGCTGTTGGCAGAGATCAATCGAACCGTCCTCTTGCGTCTCGGTGGATAACACCGAATATTCGATTTGGTTTGTCACTAACGGAAAATCTAGGCGCGACGCCAAAAGATGAAATTGGCCTGGCGTAAAATTCGACACGCCAAAATAACGCACTTTGCCCGCAGCGCGTAATTCGACAAAAGCCTCCGCGACCTCATCCGCGTCCATCAACGGATCAGGGCGGTGAATGAGCAACAAATCTATATATTCCGTTTGCAACGCCTTTAACGAATGATTGACCGATTGAAGTATATGTTGCTTTGATGTGTCATACGATTTAATACGGTGACTCGGGCGCTTTTCGGAATCGAGTTTGATTCCACACTTGGTCACAATCTCGACCGACTCCCGTGGGACGCTCATCTCTTTCCAAGCGTTGCCAAATAATTCTTCGCAAGCATATTCACCATAAATATCCGCATGATCGAACGTGGTGAGGCCCAGACTAAGACAATCTTCAATCAATTGGATGGTTTGTGATGCGCTGTAGTTCCAGTCTGATAAACGCCAAAATCCTTGCACCAATTGAGAGAATTTTGGGCCGTCTTTGCATAGTGATATTCGGGGAACTGTCATTGAAAATTCTCTTTCATTTCCCTTTGGTTTCATCAACAATCGGGCAACTATTTTTTCTTTTTATACACCTTCACATAATCAACAACGAACTCATCGGGGAACACCGCATTTTTGAGTTCTTCCATTTTGGAGGGAAGTTCCATGCTGAGAATCATATATTCTTCGATATGTGAAAGCCCTTTGGTCACTTCATAAAATTTCAACCCATCAATAAAGAACACATATTTTTCCGGCGTCCATTCGAGGGCGAAGGTATGAAACCCATCGCTTACGCCTTTGAGATAGCTCTGCATTCCACGGGTGGTTTGCTGGTTCGGCCCATACGCCCAATGGACGTTATGTGAAACGATGTCGGTTCCCAGTTTTTTGAAGAACTCCATGATGTCGATTTCGGCGCCGTAGGTCGCGGGGTCTTCGCCTTTGGCGATATCAGTGGATTGGATCCAAAACGCCGCCCACACGCCTGCTGACTTTTGTAACTGAGCGCGGCACTCGAAATAGCCGTACTTGGTCATGAACTTGCCCTGCGTCCCGACCGCGCTGATGTAAATCTTGTCGTCTTGTTCGTAGGCCAATAATTTGAGAAAGCCGTCTTCGACTTTCACCGCGTCAGACGTGACATAGCCGACTGCTCGAGGGCCAATTCCCCGCACTGCCCATTTTTCGGCATCCAGTTGATCGCCGTTAAATTCATCCTGCCAGAATAATTCGTAGCCCATTGATTCAGGCGTATAGACCGTATCAGTCATCGGTCCCTGGGCGGGGCGTTGGGCAAAGGTTGGTACAGCAATTGAAATAAATAATAAAAAGATAGACAACCTCATATTAAACTCCAATCTGAATAAAATTCTTATAAATTGACTTCACAACAATAGTTGATATTAGGCTGTGAATGGCATGTATACAACTCTGCTCGCTTCGGTGCGGGCTTTCAAGCCCTCCTCACAGGCGCTCCCAGAGTTACAACCATGTCCGGTTTGATTATTGAGTCTTTGAATTGTTAGAAAGCCTTTTTGTAATCATTGTTTTTGAGATGTTTTCTTAAGAATTTCATATCAAGCAAAGCGCCAACGCAAGTACATGAATCCCCCCGGCGTCTTCGACACCACCCCCCCTTAAAAATGGGGGGAAAAAAACGCTCTATCACATTCCAGATTCTCATTATAAAGAGTGCGTGACAATCAGAGTGTCAGCGTAGCGAAGCCAAGCGATAAGTATAGAAAACATTTCGAGAAGAAAACTTTGATAAATCCAACACAAAAGGCGGCGAGGCCGCCCAGCGCGCCGGAACGGCTCAGCGATTAGTATTGATGGCGCTGGATAAAGATAAGCATAAATAAGTGTCAAATAAAAATAGACAAAAAAAGAGCGCCAGAGTTCATCTGGCGCCAACGGGGCACAAGGCCCCCAGGGTTGAGGGCGATGAGGGAGGAGTTCGGTAATGCGTTCGCTTAAGGCCGAGGCTCCTCACACACATCGTGTGGGCGATCTTTTTTGTAAAAGGTACTCGCGTTTACTTTTGCTTATACCTTGTCCAAGTCGTTAATCTGATTTTGCTTCAACGTCTTTACGTATTGGTCTAATTCATTGAGCGTGTTGTCTGTTGTTGAAAAACGCCGCTCGGTTTTTTTTGGATTCATGCTTTCCGCTTTCGCGGTGAAACTTTCAGACTCGACGTCAAAGTGATTGAGCATTCCATTGTCGAGCCGCTTCTTTCTTTTGTGATTGCTCTTCGTCGGGTCCCACAAATACACGATACAGAATGAAACCGAAACGATGATGCAAAAAACAATCTTGGCGGTTGGGGAATCTGAAAAGAATATGGATTCGATCAGTTGCATTTGCTTGTTCCCTCAACCAATTTCGTTATTTTGAGAGAACGCAAGACCGATGCCAAAACACGAAATACCCCTAACTGCCTATATACATAAGAGTTACGCTATCCTCCAAATTGACTCTCAAATTGAAAGGCGGTAAGTTTCGCCTGGTGTAACTTGCCGGTGTGGAAATTTGTTCCGTTGGTGAGAAGATTTTGGCGCTGAATGGTGCGCCCGATTGATAGGCGTACTGCGGGTCTTGCACGTTCATGGATTCGATGCCGTTAATCCTCCCTCAAAATCCTCATGTGATCTGAGGGAGGAGCGCTCTATTCGTTTTCTTCGTTTGCGACCTCAATGCTTTCATCTACGGCTGCGCCGCCCTGTTCCATTTCATCATTTTCAAGTGAGAGTTTCTCTTCTTTTGCTTCGGGCAACTTTCCAATTGCCGCAACGGCGTCGTCAGTCTCAAGGCGAATCAGGCGTACGCCTTGGGTGTTGCGTGATATGGAACGAATGTCGCTCACGCTGGTGCGAATTGCGACGCCGCCCTTGGTGACCATCATAAATTCATCGTCTTCGTGGCAGATCAATGCGCCGATTACGCGCCCGTTGCGGTCGCTGGTTTGGATGTCGATCACGCCCTTGCCGCCGCGGTGTATCTTGCGGTACTGCGACACTTGAGTGCGTTTGCCGTAGCCATGCTGTGTAACGGTCAGCAGATAGGACTCTTCGTCGCAAACCGCCATGCAGACGACCTGATCGTCGCCATCGAGACGAATGCCTTTCACGCCGCGCGCCGTGCGCCCCATCGGACGCACTTCATCTTCGTTAAAGCGAATAGCGACGCCTTTTTGCGTTGCAATGATTACTTGATCGTCGCCAGTGGTCAGCCAGACCGACAGCAACTTGTCGCCGTCATCAAGACCAATCGCGTTGATTCCGCCTTTGCGCGGGTGTGAGAACGCCGTCAGTTCCGTCTTCTTGATAACGCCCTTCAGCGTAGCCATCAAGACGTAACGGCCTTCGACAAAATCGGCCACCGGCACCATCGCCGTGACGGATTCGCCCTTCTCTAATTGCAGAAGGTTGACCATCGCTTTGCCTTTTGAGGCGCGGCCTGTCTCTGGCAGTTCATATACCTTGAGCCAATGCAAGCGCCCCCGGTCGGTAAAGAACAAAATGTAATGGTGGGTGGAAGCGATGAAGAGAAACTCGACGAAGTCTTCATCCTTGGTGTTCATCGCGTTGATACCGCGGCCTCCACGCAACTGCCGACGATAGACGGATGTGGCGATGCGTTTGATGTAGCCTTGGTGAGACACGGTCACAACCATGTTCTCTTCGGCGATCAGGTCTTCAATCTCTAAATCCGCGGCCGCGTTCACGATTTGGGTGCGGCGCGCGTCGCCAAAACGCTCTTGAATTTTGAGAATTTCCTCTTTCATGATTTCCATCTGAAGAGTTGGCGTATTCAAAATTCCATTAAAGAATTCAATGTCTTTCAATAACTGGTTGAATTCGTCTTCCAGTTTCTGGCGTTCGAGGCCGATCAAACGCTGCAGTTGCATTTCGAGGATGGCTTTCGCCTGAATTTCTGATAATTCAAACCGCGCCATCAATCCGTCCATCGCTTCCTGACGGTCTTGCGACTTACGGATCAGTTCAACGATTTCATCAATATTATCGACGGCGATGCGCAGGCCTTCGACGATGTGCATACGCGCTTCGGCTTTGGCGAGATCATACTCCGTGCGTCGCACGATGATTTCGCGGCGGTGATTGACGAAGTGCTCAATCAATTCGCGCAACGTAAAGTATTGCGGACGATTATCAATCAAGCCGAGAAGGATAATGCCGAAGGTGGACTGCATACGCGTGTTTTTATAGAGTTGGTTGAGAATAACCTCGAAGTTTTCGTTGCGCTTCAGCTCCACCACAACGCGCATTCCATCGCGGTCAGACTCATCGCGAATATCGGAAATGCCTTCGATTCTTTTATTGCGAACCAAGGCGGCGATTTCTTCCACCAACCGGGCTTTATTCACCATATAAGGGATTTCAGTAATGACGATTGCGTCTTTGCTTTGAGTCAACTGCTCACGGTGGGTCATGGCGCGCATGATGACGCGCCCGCGCCCCGTGGAGTACGCTTCGGCGATGCCCGCGCGACCGCAGATGTAAGCGCCCGTCGGAAAATCGGGGCCAGTGATGTGCTTCATTAGGCCGCCGGTGTCGATCTCCGGGTCTTCGATAAATGCAACCACGGCGTTGATGACTTCGTTGATATTGTGTGGAGGAATGTTGGTCGCCATACCGACTGCAATGCCTGATGCGCCGTTCACCAGTAAATTGGGAATTTCAGACGGTAAGATGGCAGGTTCCTGCATTTGCCCGTCAAAGTTGGGCATGAAATCAACGGTATCTTTTTCAATATCGGTCAGCAGGGTTTCCGCAATCGAAGACAAGCGGGCTTCGGTATACCGCATCGCTGCTGCGTTATCGCCATCGACCGAACCGAAGTTACCCTGCCCGTCTACCAATGGATAGCGGTAAGAGAAATTCTGCGCCATACGAACCAAGGTGTCATAAATCGCCGAGTCGCCGTGGGGGTGATATTTACCCATGGTTTCACCGACGATACGAGCGGACTTTTTGTAGGAAGAGCGGTGGGACAGCCCTAATTCGCGCATTGCATACACGATGCGGCGTTGAACCGGCTTGAGGCCGTCGCGGACATCCGGCAAAGCGCGTTGGACGATAACCGACATCGCATAACTGATATACGACGTCTTCATTTCGTCTTCTATATTGATGGGTTTAATACGCTCATTTTGGCTGTACATGCCTGTAAGACTCCGTCAGGGTAAAATTGGGCGCGGTTTGGTTTGCAGGGATACGGTTTAAGGAAAGGACGCGGATTTTCCGCTGGTACGAAAAAGACTTGCTACTTTTGTGTATCCTCAACCGTATCCGTGTTACTACACGGATCATCATTCAACCGGTCGCGCCGGATTTCATTAAATAGAATAGCTTCAATAGTATAGGGTGGTTCTCAGTTTTTAGCAATCCTATTAGACCGCCAGACGCGAAGGCGTTAAATGGAAGAAAATAGACGGTTTTGCAAATATCATTTGCTATACGGTGATGTTTATGCGATGATTCCGCCCCGGTCAAAATATCAATATAGTGAATATGTGAATCGTAATGATGAATCCAAAGGCTAGAACTCTTCTACTGTATTCTTGCTTGACTGCGTTTTTTTTAGGAACCAACGCCGGGGTTGCCGCATTGCCTGGATATGAAGGCGAGACAGCAAAATTCTTGTCATTCATTGTTGAAACCCACCAGAAAGAAACTTCAACCAAAGGAGAACACAACGAACAATCCCTTTGGCAGGAAGTTTTTCTCAATCTTGAGACGAGCAAGGGAGTGACTCGCGTCGTATACGGCCCGAAGCGCCCCGTCGATTTCACGCAACCAAATATCGTGGTACTGCTCAGCGGCAACGAAGCCACGCAGATTGACCATGATAAAAAGCAAGTGTTTATTGACAGCATTCAGCCAACGCACCAAGACGGTTCTGCGTTTCTCTACGCAGGCCGCCTACATCACGGCGTCAGCCTGGCTTCTGTCGTGAAATCCCTGTCTCACTCTCCCATTCAACACGAAAAAATCTATACGCTCAGCGCTCCGTATTTTAATTCTGAAATCGAAATCTCACTGGACCGCGACCAGCGCGTCATCGCGATTGAAGAAGGAGAGCGTTCTTACCAGTTTCAATGGAACCAACTGGCAGAGAGTGAATTTGAATACGTCGAATCGCTTCATGTCGTTTATGATTTTGGGTTCCGCCGAATCGAAATCAACGAGTGGGTGCGCGAATGCAAAGCCTACCCCGAACTGCCCAACCAGTTCTTCCAATATGAATGGCCGAATGATTACTCCGTACGCGACCTGAGAAAGAAACCCGCCCCCCCATTAACCCTTTCCAATTAAGCCTAGCTCATAGATACTATGTACGGCTTTTTTAAACGGAAATCAGTTAAATAGAATCTGAATACACTTGGCGGGAGGAACGATCATGCGCAGTACGCCTATCGGCATCGCGATGCTGAACGATGAGCGGGAACACGTCTATACCCAAAACAATCCGGTAAACATGGAAGTCGTCCAAAACTGGACGGACTTCATTCGCAAACGAGTGAAAAACATTGATGGTTCGGCGCCGGAAGTCGTGGCCGCCAGCGAAATCATCGTTGACACGCGCAGCGCGCAACGAATCGGCGAGGAACTATCACGCGCCAATTGCAAGCAAGTCATTATGCTCTATAACGTATGGAACTTTCCGTTCCTGGCGTGGCCGTTTCTCAATAGCCTGGGTGATGTGCCCGTGTTGAGCCTGTCGAACAACAATGGCGCCTTTCCTGGCAACGTCGGCTTGCTCGCGACAGACGGCGGGCTTCGCCAAGCGGGCAAGCGTACGCACCGCATCGTCGGCGATTTGAAAGATAAAAAGACCCAACGCCGCGTGATTGATTGGGTGCGCGCCAGCCAGGCCGTCACCACCATACACAACGAAGTGTTTGGACTCTACGGCGGTCATTCGATGGGTATGGAAACCGGTTTCGCCCACTTAACCCCGACGCTGAAATCACTGGGCTGCACCATTCGTCAGATCGACCAGCTATGGTTGGTCAAAGTGATGGAAACCGTCGATCAAGATGAAGTGCGAAAAGGCCGCGAGTGGTATGAGTCGCTGCTGGGCGACCGTATGCTCTATGACGGCAACATGCTGACGCCCCAAACCCTCGAAACCCAAATCAGCCTCTACCTCGCCATGAAACAAGTCAACGAAGAAAAAGGCTTCGACTTCTGCGGCCTCAAAGGCCAACGCGAAATGACCGAACACGTCTGCCTGGGCGACGTACCGGAAATGATCCTCAACGACCCCTACGATTGGAACGGCCCCAAAGAATCCATGGTCTGCTCGACCGAAGCCGACTTCTACGCAGCGGTGACCATGCAGATGATGAAGTACATCACCGGCGGCCTGCCCACGTTGTTTATGGACGTGCGCCTCTATCATCCCAAACTCGACCTGTGGGATTGGTGCAACTCCGGCAACCACTCGAGCTACTTCGCCGAACGCAGCATGAAGCCGGAAAAGAACTTCAAGAAGATTACCTTCCACCCTGCGTTGGAATATTACTTCAAAGCGGGCGGCGCCTCGGTCGAGTTCGACGCCGCGCCGGGACAGATGACCTTTGCGCGACTTGGCCTCTGGGACGAAAAACCCTACATGGTGATCGTCAAAGGCGAGTCGGTAAAACTGCCCGCCAAAGACCGCAAAAAACTTAACGACCAAACCAACCCGACCTGGCCGCACGTTCATGCGCGGTTAGAATGCGACTTTGAAGAGTTCACCAGCGTATTTCCCTGTAACCACGTGCTGGGCGTTGAAGGCGACCAAGTACAGCCGCTGGTATACTTATGTGAAATCTCCGGCATTCAGCCGGTCGTGTTAGGAAAATCCGCCAAAGGGTTCTACCCGCCCATTTGGGAACGAGTGAAATAAACGAATGACGATTGACTTACAACAGATAACAGACCTGGGCCTTCGCGGGGACATGGTTCCCCGCGAATTGTCTCAGGCTTTACTCGAAGACGAGGGGCCCGACGTCTTGCCGATGGCGCAAGCAGCAGGCCAAGTGCGAATGGCGACCTTTGGTCGCAAGGTCAAACTGCACCAGATCAACAACATCCAGAACGGGCTGTGTCCCGAAGACTGCGGTTACTGCGGACAGTCAAAAATTTCCGATGCGCCGCTCAATAAATATCCAATTAAGTCCGAAGACGAAATCGTCGAAGAAGCCCACGCCGCCAAAGCGCGCGGGGCGTACCGCTACTGCATGGTCGCCAGTGGGCGCGGCCCGACGGATAACCGTATCGACCAGCTCGCGCACACCGTTAAACGTATCAACCAGGAAGTCGGCATCCGCACCTGCCTGTCTGTCGGCATCGTCTCAAAAAAACATGCGCAGGTTCTTCGCGACGCGGGCTTGGACCGCCTCAACCACAACTTAAACACCAGCGCCAATCACACGCCTAACATCGTCACCACCCATACCTATGACGACCGCATTCAAACCCTGCGCGACGCGAAATCGTGCGGGTTGGAAATTTGCAGCGGCATCATCACTGGAATGGGCGAAAGCAACCAGGATATTCTTGACGTTGCCTATGAACTGCGCGACTTGGACGCGCGTTCGATTCCCATTAATTTTTTAATCCCGATTCCAGGCAATCCCCTGTATGACTTTAACCAACTCTCGCCAATTCGGTGCCTGAAAATTTTGTGCGTGTTTCGCTTTATCAATCCGACTGCGGAAATCCGCATCGGCGGCGGGCGCGAAGGCCACTTGCGCAGCCTGCAAGCGCTGGCGCTGTATCCCGCCAACTCACTATTCATTGAAGGCTACCTGGTGACGCGCGGCGACAAAGTCGACAAAACCATTCAAATGATCACAGACGCAGGGTTTGAAATAGACGGTGATATTGACGTAGACGCAGACATCAGCAGCGCCGAAAAATACCAGATTGATCAAGACCCCAATATTTTAAATCCCAAAACGACAGTTACTGGCTAATTGTTCGTATATAATGAAGCAGAAGCCATCTCATAAACATTCACTTTGGAGGGATATTACGTCCCTTTAAAATACATAAGCCAATTCAGGCATGGGTGCATCTCTGGGAGCGCCTGTGCGAAGTGGCCTGAAAGCCCGCACTGAAGCGAGCAAAGATGTACCCATGCCATCCATACTCGATAATTTTTTTTGAGATGGCTTTTAAAGGAGCCGGTCATGAGCGAACGATGCATCTGGGGAAAGATAGTCCGCATTCTGGATGAGCAGCGTATTTTGGTCAACATTGGCTTTGAACATGGCGTTGAGCCTGGAGACCGTTTTCATATCTTAGAGATTGGCGATGAAATTCAAGACCCGGAAAGCAACCAAGCGCTTGGTCAACTACAACTGGTCAAAGCCGAAGTCGCGGCGGTGCACGTGCAAGAAAAACTGACGCTGATGATGCCGCTCAGTGAACAGCAAATTCGCCCCGATTCTGTTTTGTCGGCAACCCTGGCCAACACGTCATCGCTCAGCCACGCGCCGATTGAATCCAACCGGGGCCGTCTGAATGTGAAGCCAAACCAGATTCATGGACGCGAGATGATCTCCGCGATTGGGACGGGCGATCCGGTTCGTTCCGTCTTCACGAAAAAATAGCGTTCGTACGCTCCGGCTAATCCGGCAAGCGCTTGATGCGCAGATTTTTGAAATACACCGACTTCTTATAATCGTTGCGTTGGATGGCAATATGCCCGGCGTCGCTGCGGCCTGTCAGCGCTTCAATATTGTACAGGTTTACGCCGTCCTGAATGACGACGCCGTTTACTTTCACCCAGACGCGACCATCTTGATAGCGAATCTCATACGCGTCCCATGAGCCAATCGGCCCGCGCGGATCGCTCAATGGCTTAGCGTAGCGCTCAATCGCCCCGTTTGATTTGTTTGTGAGCGGCTCCCCAAACTTCGCATCCAGTTGAATCTCTACCCGGTCTTTGCGCTTAAAAATATCTTTATTGGGCGTATGAATTAAGACGCCGCTGTTGCCTTTGGGATCAAACCTGGCGTCAAACCGTAAAATGAAATTAGAAAAGCTCTTCTTTGAGATCACCGCCCAATAGTCCCACCCGCCGACTTTTAATACGCCGCCCGGTTCAATTTTCGGCCCCGCTTTCTCGAGGCCTTGAATGATCCAGCCGCCAGGATGCGTTGTGTTGAATTCATCGAATAAAGGCTCAAAACCTTCTTCGCCGCCAGTCACAGACTCAGCGCTTTTCGTCTCAATCTGATTGAGCGTTTCATCGGACGGCGCATCCGTAAGAATTGGCTGTGAGTCTCCCTGCTTTTTCTCGAAACCATCTGCCTCTGTATTTTCAGCAGCCTGATCCAACAATTTTTTTTCCGGCCCGCTCAATTGTTCTTCTTCGACTTGCCGGGTGGTTCCATCCGCATGAATGATAAAAATCATCCGCTTCGACGATTGCTTCTTTTCGATTTCGCCAATTGTGTTTGATAAATCAATGATTGCATCTTTCAGCATGTTAATCTGCTGAGACTGATCAATCACCGCGTTACGAAAATCGTCCAGGTCGAATGCCTCTTCAATATCGGGCGCGTCAGTATTTGAAGCATTTCTATTTTGCGGGTCGATAAATAGGAACACGCAAATCGCTGCAAGCAAAATAAAATTCAATGATATTCCAGCAATCAGTAATGGTTTTTGCATGGTCGTTCTCCCCGTTTCGTCTGTGCTATTCATTATAAATCGAAGTTAAATCGACATTAACTAATTTTTTTCTGGCAGTGAGACCTGAACAGCCGCAGAATAGGGAAATTCTTGCAAATCACGCAATCGAAAAATCAAGTGGTCTTCCGGCGGCGTGATTTGGGTGAGATCAATCTCGTTGTATGCAATTATATCAAGTTCAATTTCAGAGAGTTGCTTGCTTTCCTCGCTAAATGCCCGCCCATAGAGATAGATTCCAGTCACCTTCAAGCGTTGCTTAAAAATCTCAGGCCGTATCGACAAATCCAGTTTGATCGCCAATTGCGCTTTACGGCGATGTAGCCGCTTTAATAAAGCCTGTTTTTTTTCAAGAACCGCCATCATGCTCTTCATCGTATCAATTCGTTTCTAAAATGGGTTACAGTTGAGAATTCATTCTGGTTTTGAGTTACAAAAAAATGTTCTCCAACTACATAACTTCTATATATACAACCAATTACAAAAAACACACACAAAGCGTATCTCTGGCATAATTTTTGCAAAACCATACTAAATCAGTCGGAAATCAAAGACCTTTAGTAAAAGAAGCGCGACCATGTATCCTAACATAAACAAAAATCGCTATATAAGCCAATTATTGATTGTTTTATCTGTTTTAGGTTTTTGTTTTATTTGTCTTGCGATTTTGCAAGAAATGAATTTTCTCCATAGAATCGTAAGGAATATTGTAGATTTAATCTTTGCATTATTCGTATATATCTTTTTCTGCAACTTTTTTTCCCGATTTGAATGGTCAAAAAAAGCAAAACTTCTCAGTTTAATTCCAATTGGACTTATCACAATTGATTGTTTACTGAATATCGTGCATAGCATTTCGGCGTTTGATGAAATTCCTGTATTGGGGAAAAATAGCTCTTTCGCAAGAATGTTTGATGAATCATTTCTTATCTTAACGATTCTTTCGCTTCTTGCTTTTTTCACATACCTGATTTCTGAACTCGAACACACACGGCTCGCCTTTGTCGAACAAAGCAAAAACCTCAAGAGTGAAATCGACCGTCGGCAACGAATTGAAAAACGTCGTCGCCATGAACAGCAAGATGAAATTGTGGGACAGTTAGCCGGAGGTATTGCGCACGAGTTTAATAACATCCTCACCATTATCATTGGCAATCTCTCAATCGCTGTCTGCCATGTTGAGGAAAAACACCGTTCCTACTTAGACAAATCTCTAGCCTCAGCAGAACGCGCTTCTGATTTGGTGAGTGAACTCTTGTCCTTCAGCCGCCGGGAACAAATGGAATTTAGCCAAGTCCAACTTGAAAATATTCTCGAACAATATTGTAAAATTGCAAATCAAGATGTGGACAAGACAATTCAAATCCAATTTAACAATGAACCCAACCTTCCTCCAATCAACGCCAATGAGAGCAAAATCTTCTTAATCTTGATGCAACTCACGCGGAATGCAAACGAAGCCATTCTTGCGAAGCGCAAACAAAATCTTTTTCAAGAAGGAGAACAAGGGATTATTTTATTTGATCTTAAAAGGGTAACGGTCACCCAGGATGATATAAACCACATGTCGCTTTTGAAAGAAGGCTCCTATATCGTCTTAACCATTCGCGATAATGGAATTGGCATCTCAAAAGAAAACCAAAGCCGATTATTTCTCCCGTTTTTCACAACGAAAGAAGTGGGAGAAGGCGTAGGTCTTGATCTCGCGGAAGTAAAGGGAACCGTCGAGCAACACAATGGCTCGATCCGTTTCTCAAGTCAGGAAAATGTGTTCACTGAGTTTAAAATATTTTTCCCCGCAGAGGATCAATAAGTTGCATCCAATCAGTAAAGAGAAATTAAAAAATCAAATTGTCCGTACGGTAATGACTTATTTCATCACAAAGACAGACTGCAACGCGAACGAACCTCCGCCAACCGCAAAACGAAAATCCGCCGCTCCATTTTCGCGATTGACAAACCGCGCGTCTTCTAATGAAATTTCGCGCGTAACCCATTTTTTGGTTTGAGTACATTCCACCCGAACGGCCATTTTATAGGCGCCGTTTAACGTCGCGCTTGAATCATGCGAGTCATACTCAAGCGCATGCCAGACAAAGCCGTCATCATAATAGGTGTACTTCACCTGAATGGGAGTTTTCACATCATACGCAAAAGGATCGGCGATTGAGAAATACATGTACCCATTTGCGGCCTCGACCGTCTTGATGCAATACTCGTCAGCATATCGCGCGCGCTTGACCGGCCCATCCGTTTGCCCGCGAACCAGCCAAATGCCCTTCTCTTCTATCGGGCTGCCAAGACGGATTGAAACCGTATCCTCATTGGCAAATTCACTGCCCTGTTGTGATGGAGGCCGAGGAACTGGATCAGGGTATTTGAGAGAGAATCGTTGATTGCCGCTGTCTCCCTTTTTAAACCGTTTGACATATTCGCTTGTTAACTCGATGTATTGACTTCCATATTCACGGGACTCACAGATGCTGGTCCCTTCGTGCATTTCGTTCCAGGTTTCGATCAATACAATATTGGCAGAGTTGTCGAGTATTTTCTCCCAACCCCAACGATAGAAGTTCCCATTTTCTCGCTTGCGTATAGGCGTCGAACGCCCGGGAACGGCAGAGTCGTTGTATCCAGCGCCAATCTGCACGACGTTGTCGAAGAAATAGGGGCCGCTTAAAGCCGCGCCCCACTGCGTGGTTGCGTCAGAGCCTTGGGCCCAAGACATATCGCGGATGATATAAGGACGAACGCCGTGGAAATCCCGCTCGAAGTTTTCATAAACATAGTCATACAAAGTCGCGTCATGGTTTTTAGAAAAAGCCGCGCCGTATAAAACCACGAGAGGCTTCCCCTCGACGGTCGCCCAATGACGGGGATGGATCTGAAAATAAAAATCACGTATGGTGCGGTAAAAAATATCTTTGCCGACGTTGGTTCGGAGATCATACTTTTCGGTGCGGTTTAACTCGCCGCGCGTACTCGGCAACAGCGTGCTCGTATCATAAAATAATCCAATTTTGATCGGTTGTTTTCTCTCTTGAATGCGGCGGTCAGCGGCAAGTTGCAAGGGGGCAAGCCCCTCGACGCTGAAGGAGACGTCAGGTTTGAAATAATTGTCCGGCGTTCCCCAATAAACCGGCAGGATGAAATCTAATCCAGCGTCGGCGCAATCATCGAGTTGTTCCGCATGCCAGGCGGCGTCCCGATACGAAACGGATTCAGGTTTCACAAAATGGTCTTGAAGAATATCGACCGTCTGCGCCGCATCCTGGTAAAAATGGTGCTTGGGATAATCATACCAATAGAAATAATGCGTCCCGACAATCTTCTGTTCTAATGAATAAGAGCTGCGTTGAGCAATTTCTCCGGGACTCCACGCTGGGCGAAAGTCTTGAGAACTCGCTGAAATCGTGACCGCAAAGACACACAGAAAAACGTTAACTAAACGCATGAGAGTCCCCCCAGGACGCATAACACGAGATTACGCGTTATCTTTATCGCTCTTTTCAATAATGTGAGTGATCGAAGATTTTTGGATTTCGATTTTGGTATCTTCGTTGATTTTGATGGCGGCAACATCTCCCTTGATACCGATGAGAGTCGCGTAGATGCCGCCTGCGGTGATGAGGCGGTCGCCTTTTTTCAACTGGTTGATTTTTTGTTCATGTTTTTCGCGTTGCTTTTGTTGCGGGCGAATCAAAAGAAAATAGAATATAAAGAAACAGATACTCAACGGCATCAACATCTGCATAATCGAAGTCATACCACCTGCTTGTTCGGTACCCATGTTGAAACTCCTTGGGGTTCAATAAGAATAGGCCGGTTTACCGGGAATTTTCTTGTCCGTAGGAAACATGAAACCAGCGCAAAAGAGTATAGGTTGAGAAGTGTCTCTTACAAAGAGTTTTAGGGATTGACGGTTCCGTGCGCGAGGATAAGATTATCAACATTGGCCCGTAGACGAATGGTAAAGTCACCGGATTTTGGTTCCGGAGTTTGTAGGTTCAACTCCTACCGGGCCAGTACCTATCTCCCCTATCAAAACCCACTCTTTAAACTGTATTCGGTTCTATTTATTTTTCACTTTCACAAGAAACATATACTCCTATCTAATTTAGATGTGTGCAAAAAAATAGTCAAACAGAAAACTTATCAAACCTTGGCTTGGTGATAAGATCACTGCGTTTACCATCGTGCCCAGCGCAGTGCTTGCACAACGAGGACACGCCGCGCCAATGCCATCGTCAAACCGGACTTCCATAACGGCTGGTCGCTGTAATTTTGGCTTGAGTTGATACGGATTGAGGTTGTTGCTGAAGGAAGTGTATTAAGAGGTGAGAGGTTGGCTATAATGCGGAAAACGGTTATCTCTGATAAGAAATAACCGTCAAATGCTGCATGCGATTCTTTGTTTCGCACCTAAATGGGTAGGCATATTATTTTGATTTCAGGCGATAATATCGTTCGCTTCCAAGAATTTTTCGCACCCAAAACCCTGCGTGCTCTGGCCGGAATATTGCGAGGGGATTATGCGACAGGCCTTTCCAAATGAGTTGCCACCCGACCGTTTTATTTCCACGTTCCAGTTGACGAAGCCCATCCACAAACAGTAATGAATGCTCAACAAAATACAACAGAATTCGATAAAATAAAAATGCAAATTGATTGCGCCTTTTCCAATAATTCAGCGTACTGTCTACACGTTCCCGGATAAAAGTTCTTTCGCCGGCATGCCCTTTTTGTTCTTCATGCTTCCGAAAAGCAACGAGGTCATCGTCAAAATAATGGAAGCGATAGCGGCTTTGCGCTTTTAGAAAGAAGTCAAAATCCATAGAGTAATGATAATCGACAAGCAGTGGGCCGACAGCATCAAACACTTCACGCTTGAATACAGTACCCGGCTGCCAGAGACGCAACGCCCCCCACCACCAATGCAACATTTTCCACGGCGTATAATTAGGCGCATGTTTTTCTTTTGGTCGCCCGTCTGCATCAACAAAGAGAATATTGCTATAAATCACGCTCGCGTCTGGATGCGCTTGTATATACTCAGACAGTTTGTTTAACGCGCCCGGTAACAAATAATCGTCTGAGTTAACCCACACGATCCATTCATTGCTGCTGCGCTCGATTGCTTTGTTGATTGCGTCAGACTGCCCGCTGTCCGGCTCCGATATCCAGTTGAGAGTTTCGTAATTTTTCATCACCTCAATGGTACCGTCGGTCGATTGATTATCGGCAATTACATGCTCAACAGATGGATAATTTTGTTCCAGAACCGACTCGATATTCACGCGAATATACGCCGCCTGATTAAACGAGGGCGTCACTACGCTAAAACTGGGTGGCGATGATTGAGAAGCGTTTGTTTGTTGATTTGACGAGTTCATAGATTAATCAATTATGGGATTACAGAATAGCGCGGCTTAATTGACCACGTTTTCATATCGCGGTTGTAACATACATGGTTTGTCTTTGCAGCAAACCAACAGTGTTCCAATAGCACTTGGGGCGCGCCCCGAAATAATAAAGCGATGCGGCGAGCAAACGTCTTTGCGACGCTGGCTGATCCGCCGCCGTGCGCTGCGAGTATTTGGTTGATCTGATTTTCATATTCCTGCCAATGGACGTTGCTGCGTTGTTCATCCGTCCAACGAAAACACCCCAATGGAGCAGCAAGCGCATACACTTCGGCGTGCTGCCAAAACCGGAGCCATAATTCAAAGTCAGCCGCTAACGTATAAGTTGTGTTTAATTTGGCGCCCGCGCGCTGCCACAGTGAACGCCGCCAAAAGGTCGATTCCTGCTGCATCGCGGCATGCACCGTTCTATCCTGACGAAACTGAATTGCGTCGGGAAACAGAGCGCGGTTTTGATTAAATCCCGCTGTTTTTTCGGAGGCGACAATCACGCCGTCTCGATCAGCAAACATGGGAAATTGCGATGTTAGCCACTCAATATCAGGAAACGTCTCAAAGATATCCAACACAGCAGACAGCGTGTAAGGCAAATAAAAGTCATCGGCATTTAGCCAAGCGAGAATTTCGCCTTGCGCTATCGCAAATCCCTTGTTGATTGCATCGTACGGGCCGTCGTCCGCCTCAAAAATCAACACCACGCCGTCATATTCTTTAAGGATATCTCGCGTCCCATCAGTAGAACCGCCATCAACAATAATATGCTCGACGCCGCTGCAATTTTGCCGCTGAATACTTTCGACGACTGTATGAATCGTTTTCGCGGCATTAAAGCATGGCGTAACAATACTAAGGCGCGGCTTGGTGGCTGTCATTGTATGATTAGGAACCGGGCAGTATGAGTTGTTATCGATTTAGAGATCGCAAGCGCTTATTTTGTTGCTCGCGCTGCTGAGCAGTTGCATAATGATGGTACTTACGAAAATCGCTATCATCCTTCACAAAACACAAATCGATTTGAGCAAGCGCACCATCTAAGGGGCGGTATTGATGACCAAAAATATCATACGGCGCAAACCCTTGTGATTTCATAAATTCAATCAGGTCTACAATTGTTTTTCCATTTTCATAAAAGCGGAAAAATGATGTTTCAATAATCGCGAATTCTGTTTTTTGTAATACTTGTAGACCACTCTCTAACACATCAAGTTCAGCGCCCTGCACATCAATCTTCAATAAATAGGGCGGCTCTAATTGATTTGCGTCACAAACGGAGTCGAGCGTCTCAACTTTTACAGTCCGCACAACGCCATTTACATCACTATCCTCTTGTTCCAAATAAAATGATGAACCAAATAAATCAGGGTGAACATGTAATTCTTTTTCACCCGGTTCATTACTGAGAGCAACATTCAGACATTTTGCGTTTGGAATACGCTTCAGAGAGTCTTTCATCATATCGTCGTATTCTAAAAGAGGTTCGATCAACAAATAATTCGAGTTAGACAATACCTCTGCGCACATGACGCTCCACACGCCTTGAGCAGCGCCAACGTCGATCACAGAACGAATATCGACGCCAATATGCTGAATCTGACGCAACACTTCATACATTGATTGACGGTTCCACTCTTCCGCCGTCCGCCTCTGTACTAATTCTGCACCAGTAAGTCGAACCGCAGATTTAATTGCTTGTTTCAGCAGTTGGATCATTCAATTTAACCTTGCTCATCTCTTGGGTATACCAAGCGATGGTCTGTTTCAATCCATCTTCTAGCGACATTTGGGCTTCAAAGTTTATGAGATTTTTAGCCCGCTCAACATCCAAACATCGGCGCGGCTGCCCGTCCGGCTTGGTTGCGTCCCATTCGATTTGGCCTTGATAGTCGCACAGCCGGGCAATCAGTTCGACCAATTCGCTAATCCGAATTTCGCGTCCAGTTCCTAAGTTGATCGGCTCTGAACCGGAATAACGCTCTGCCGCGCATATAAGACCTTCAGCGCAATCATCAACATACAAAAATTCACGGCTGATCTTGCCCGATCCCCAGCATACAATGGAGGGGCGGTTTGCTTGCTTGGCTTCCAAACATTTCCGAATCAAGGCCGGTATGACATGAGAACTTTGCAAGTCAAAATTGTCTTTTGGTCCATACAGATTCACTGGCAATAAATAGATGCAGTCAAACCCGTATTCCTGGCGGTAAGATTGTGACATGACCAATAGCGATTTTTTGGCAATGCCATAGGGCGCGTTTGTCTCTTCGGGGTAACCGTTCCAGATTTCATCTTCGCGAAACGGCGTTGGAGCGAATTTTGGATACGCGCAAATGGTCCCGACTTGAACAAATTTCTCAACGCCGACTCGTCGCGCTTCTTCGATCAAATGAATTCCCATTGCCGCATTGGCGTAAAAAAAGCGTCCGGGATGTTTTTGGTTGGCGCCAATACCGCCGACTTCAGCAGCCAGATGAAACACAATCTCCGGCTGTTCATCGCGATACCACCTCCGGACATCTTCCTGCTCGGTAAAATCATATTCACTTCGGCGAGGGATCAATAAGGTTTCACACTCTCGCTTGCGAAGCCGCTGACAAAGATGTTTGCCCAAAAAACCATCACCGCCGGTTATCCCGACACGCCGTCCACTGAGATCAAGCTGCGTCATTCACGCCACCCCTGATTGCTTTGAAAGCCCGCATTTTGAAGAGTCTGTTCCCGTTTGGCCAATTCCAAATCAGCGTCACACATTCGTTTGACAAGTTCTTTAAAACTGACCTTGGGCTTCCAGCCTAATTTTTCATTAGCCTTGGTTGGATCGCCTAGCAGCAAATCAACTTCGGATGGGCGCATATAGCGCTCATCCTGCTTGACGTACTCGGCCCAATTCAAATCGAAATAGCCGAAAGTTTCATCAAGAAATTCTCGAACGGCGTAAGTTTCGCCCGTCGCGATAACATAGTCATCCGGCTCATCTTGCTGCATCATAAGCCACATCGCTTCTACATAATCTCGAGCATGCCCCCAATCGCGTTTGGAGTCGAGATTGCCTAAATATAAATAATCTTGAAGGCCTAACTTGATTCGCGCAGCGGCCCGCGTAATTTTTCGGGTGACGAACGTCTCGCCGCGGCGTTCTGATTCGTGATTGAATAAAATGCCGTTGCAGGCAAACATTCCATACGCTTCACGGTAGTTTGCAGTTTGGTGAAACGCATAGACTTTTGCGCACGCATAGGGTGATCGTGGATTAAACGGCGTGGTTTCAGACTGAGGCGTCTCGAGAACTTCTCCGTACATTTCACTTGAAGACGCTTGGTAAAATTTGGGCGTCTTGCCGCTTGTTTCTCCACAACCACGAATCGCTTCTAACAAGCGCAGGGCACCTCCGGCCACGACATCGGTCGTGTATACGGGCTGAATAAATGAAACCTTTACATGAGATTGCGCGCCCAAATTGTAGACCTCGTCTGGCTGAACCTTTTCGACAATCTGGTTCAGACTGTTCGCATCCGCTAAATCACCGTAATGCAAAAAAAGACGGGCGCCCGCTTCATGTGAATCAACGTACAAATGGTCAATACGGTCTGTGTTGAAAGAACTGGAACGACGGATGATACCGTGAACTTCATACCCTTTTTCAAGCAAAAGTTCAGCAAGGTATGAACCATCCTGTCCAGTAATTCCAGTAATTAGCGCTTTTGGCATCGTTAAATCAAATCCTTTCCATTATTGCTGATATTTATTTTGCATTGATGCAATAACCTGTAACACGAATAAGATATCGCAAAACTTTTTGTAAAAGATAGCAGTGATCTAGCACTCTTTACGGCCAGCATCGCCTAATTACGCTCACTTCATCTAACAATCCAAATACCTGCCGAACAAATTTTTCACCTGTGCGGTCATTTAAAATTGCTGCACTTTGCTCGATGAGTTGTTGCGCCAAATTCGGTTCAGATATAAATCGATAAAGAGTATCTGCAATATCACTTGGATTATGAGGATCAAAATACAAAGCAGAATCTCCAAGTTGTTCTTTGGCGCCTGGATAGTCTGATATAGCAACGGGACATCCAAGCGACAACGCCTCCAACGGTGGCAAGTTTTCTGGCCCGGAAAATGATGAATAAACTAATGCAATCGCATTCTTATATAACCACGCGAGTTCTTCTTTAGAGACAAACCCTAGAATATACACGGAATCAATTAAATTTAAATCTTGTATGACCCGATGAATATAAGTTTCATTAGATTGGTCGGAACCAGTCAATATAAGTTTAGGATTTTCACGTGTTTTTTGAAGCAATTGAGATAATGCATGAATCAAATTAACATGATTTTTATGCGCCCAAAATTGCGCAGGATAGAAAAAATATTTACTTGAAACAATGCCTGGGATATTAGAGAACCTTGTTGGCAGTGTAGGTTCTGACGGCAACATGGGAGTTGGATGAGGATTAACACAAACACGATTAGGAGGAATACTATAATACCAGCCTAACTCTTCGCGTCCAACGGTCGTACCAACAACTACTCGAAGAGCCCGCTTAAGAAAAGATGATTGCAACATTTCACGCTCATCCCATTCTCGATTAGATGAGACTTCAGGAAACCAAGGATGCGTACAATGTTGAATATCCCAAACCGTCGCGATATATGGAATGTCAATTGGGTCATAGTTTCCGCCAGCAACATACCAAACAATATCTGCCTTACTCTGACTTGCGCAGCGCTCAATGAGAGGTTTATATCCTTGAAAAATACGACGCAGTATAGGTGAAAAACGTATTGCCGTTGATATTCGTCCTTCAAAAAAACGATTTGGAATAATAGGAAAATATTCAATGTTTATTGAAGGCTTCTCATTTTCAAAACCTAAATCATGCGTGTATAGAATAAACGTATGATTTGATAAATGAGCATGCGTTTGAAGCGACTCTAATACAGATGAAATAAATGTGCTTCCGCCTCCAACTTCTGGCGACCAATTTGGAGCAAAAACGCCGATACGCATAATTTTAGTTTCTGATCTCTTGGATCAGCTCACAGATTCCATGAATATCTTCATCGGTTAACGAACAAGTAGATGGCAAATATAATCCAGAATCCCAAATATAATCCCCAACAGGACATGGAATCGCTCGAAAATCAGGAATTTCCAACAAACATGGTTGCTGATTCATTGGGCAGAAAAATGTACGTGTATCAACGCCTTTTTCTCTCAACTGTTTTGCAAATTCATCCCGTGAAAGTCCAAATTCAGGTTGAATGCAAACAGCATACATCCAGTATACATTGCGCGCCCACTCCATCTCGACGGGCAGTTGTAAACCAGGCACCTCTGATAGATATTTATTGTAGGTATGCGCAATCCTCCGCTTATCCGATATGACCGATTCAATTTTTTTTAATTGAGCCAATCCAAATGCAGCTTGATATCCAGTCATTCTATAATTATATGCTGCTATTTCATGGCGAAAACGCGGCTCAGTAAAACCCACATTGCGTAATAAGCGTAGTTTATCCGCTAAGTCATCATCATTAGTCACAACCATTCCGCCTTCACCAGTTGTGATAATTTTATTTGCATAAAAACTGTAACAACCTAAATCACCAAAACTCCCTGTCATCCGTCCGAATACTGTTGCGCCATGCGATTCTGCGCAATCTTCAATTACGCGCAAGTTATGTTTTCGTGCAATTTCCATCAATACATCCATATTGACTGGGTGGCCAAAAAGGTGAACAGGGATAATCGCTTTTGTTTTTGGTGTAATCAACGATTCAATCAAATCTAAATTCAGATTCCATGTAGTCGATTCAGAATCGACCGGTACTGGAACTGCTTGATTGTGTACAATTCCCAGGGCTGTTGAAATATTAGTGCTTGTACTCATTAAAACTTCATCGCCCCTGCCAACGTCAATGGCCCGAACCGCCATCTGCAACGCCGTCGAACCACTGGTGACCGCAATTCCGTGGCGACAACCACAATATGCAGCAAATTCACGCTCAAAAGTTTGAATATATGATCCAAAAGTACCTGAAATTTCACCCTTTTTTAGAGCATCTACGACATTGAGAATTTCTTCTTCGCCTATGATCGGTTCAAAAACAGGTATCATGATTTTTTTATTTCAACTTCCACTTTATCAAATTCAGGTCCCATAAATGGTCCTTGCTTTACGCTTATGCACTGCATATCTTCTATTACACGTATCGCATGTGTTCCATGGATTAATATAATAGCATCGCCAGGTTTCAATGTTGCGCTATGAAAATGAGAACCTTCATCGTCATATAAATCGACTGATACAACTCCCCTTTGAACCACGAACATTTGTTGTAAATCATCAACAGTACGTGAAAACGGTCGGTGATAGTGGGGCGGCTCATGATAACCAGCTCCATGAGCTAATAAACCAAATTGAAAAGAGGATTCGGGAGGTGAAAAGAATGTTGTTCTATCTACTTTTGTGTCAGCCCAAATAATTTCAGCATAACGAGTTTCACCATGTTCAATGACTTCGACGCTCATGTTATTTAAATCCTTACTTTATAATATCTTTGAGAATGCTTGTTTTGTTTGTTTCAATATCAACAATAGGAAGGGTATCTATAGCAGAAAAACGATCTTTTCCAGATAAATATGTTAATTCCCCTGCTTTGTTTCTTGATTCACGAAATCGGGATTCAACATAAGCGTCATCTACACTCTTTGGTTGAAGCCCGTTGAGCCGATCATGTCTTACAAAAAAAGCGTTATTACCCGCTTGATTACAACCGACAAGTTCATAACCCTTGCGTTTCGCTAGATGTTGCAACGCTTTCAATGAACATCCCCAATACAAATTAGAAAAATGTGCTTTGTTCCGTTCAAATATTGAGTCATATGGAATTGTAATCCCATGAGATTTTCCAAAAACGCTGTTGTATTCAACGATAACAATAACCGGATTAACAACGTCAATTTTTTCCCACACCCAATAATCGTTCCCATCGATATCAATTGAAAGCAATCCTATTTCTCCAGAAAGCCCTGCTTTGGATATCAACATATTTATATTGTCCAAGTCGATAAAAGCCGTAACAGCAGTAAGATCTTGCCTCCAATACAATTCACTCTTTTTCACATGTTGAATATTGTTTTCATCACCATCAATTATCAAACCTTTCCAATTGTTATTCATTAAAAGAAAACGCGTATTAGACTCTTCATAATTCTGCACTCCAAATTCAATAAAAATCGATTCGGCGTTAGTTATTTTTGTTATTCTAATTAAATACTGAATTATTCCATCTTCTCCAAATTGAGAAAACACCTTGAATTCCGACTTTTCTATATCGGACAGAACACCAAATTTTTCAACCTGCATACTAATAAGTTTACCCTGCAACAATTTGAGTGAAGTTAAATCAACAGAAGAGTCAGAGTTACGTGACAGAAAATGCTTGAACATTCGTAATAGTTTACGCAACATTAATATGCTTTCCTTAATTAATTTACTTTATTATTTTCAATTTGTATATATCTAAAAAACTGTTCATGTTTCTGAATAGCGAATTATCTTTTAATTTATGATTGAATATTGATATCGTTTGCTCGTTGATAAAATGCACCTTCCCAAACGACATCATTCAGTCTCGGTTGAAATTTAGCATCCCACGATTCAATTTTGCACCATTTTTTTTCTAACGCTGCATTTAATTTTGAACGTGAAAAAATCCACATTGGATAGCTTGCCTTATAGATTGAGGGAGAGACGCTTTGAATCGTAATATAATCTTCATCGTTTTCGGTTATTGGTAATCGATCATAAATTAAATATCGAGAATTCGCCTGTTCTGCTTCTTCTAGATAACGATATGGGTCAGGCAAATAACTTAAAGAACAAGCAAAAATTATTACATCAACTTGCCTACATGAAGCTTTTGTTATCGTGTTAAAAAACCTCAATTTCTTTGTTTTAAATTCTTTTTCTCCAGTACAAACGAGTTCTTCTTGCTCAACAACATTCCATTTAATTCCATTTGGTAAATTATTTAGAAAACGAAAATTCTGCCGATATGTGCTTCCAAGCGCACCACCAAAATCAATAACATTTAAACTTTGATTATCAATTGCTACTTTCATTAAACAGGCTAACAGAGGCCAATCATAATTAATGCGATCAAACAACACAGTATCTCTTTCGTATATTGACTCACCATTCACAACTGAGCGGGTAGATTCAATTAACCTTTCAAAAAAAACTTTCTCGTTATACCCACCACACTGCCTTGAAGCATCCTCCCAACAAAAGTAAACACCTTTAAAACCACCAGAACTTTTAAAATCTTTACGAGGTAAAAATCTTGCTACGCAGTATTTTAAAATTTTTATAATTAGTTTCACCAGTATTATCCTTAAATTTTTTAGAAATTTTGTAACAGTTTAGCCGTTTGAAGAGATTTGGGTTGTTTCCTCTTTACAACTCACTCTATTTTAGCTTCCCTGATTCTGTATTCATTTGATAGCGTCACTTGATAATCGGGTTGAAGGATCATGT
>JAVCCE010000033.1 GCA_030765645.1 Candidatus Hinthialibacter antarcticus
ACTCGTTTGTGGAATTATGGAGCATAGACCAAACGGATTTCAAATCGATTACAAGCAATGGAGCACCTAGTTCCTAAATTTTGAGACACTTACAACACTTCTTCTTTCAAACGTTGGGACAGTAGTGATCTTGAAGTAATTCTGAAATTTGTATTACAAGTGGAGTCAATAAATCTGTCTTTCCGTATTGCCATGGATTAATCCAAAGTGTTTGAGTTAAAATTTGAGAATGCTCTGATGAATTTATTTCTTTCTCAATTCTCTTTAATGTATCAGTTTTTCCATGCCCCCAAGGGCCTTGAATAGATATAACTGATCCAGAGGGCAGGTTTGAAATCATATTGATGATGCTTTTTGCAAATTCATCATGACCTAAGGCATCATTTGGTAAACTAATTTCATTTGTCATTTTGTAATCTCGGTTCATACTTACATTTTCACCGCTTTGCCCGGGTAGTGGCTAACCATCAGCGGTTGGTCACCGAGGGCGGGGAAGTTTTGCCCCGGCGCACTGGCTTCTTCGACCGCGCGCTCGACCTCTTCGTCGGTGAAGCCATAATCCAATGCGCGGCCTATATTGGCTGAAGGCAACATGCCGATACGCGCTTTGTTGTCTTCATTACGGAACAAATAACAATGCAAGCGCTCTTTGCCGCCGATGTAGATTCCGACTTCGCGGTCAACGCTAACGTCCATCACATAGTCAATCATGTAACCCGGCGCTTCATCGCAGGGGACGCGCTTATGGATCAACAGATGAGCGCGGCTGCCGTCCGCCGCGTTCAGTCCAGTTACGAATAATGAAGATTCAGGGAAATATCTGAGAAATTGTTTCGCCCGTTCTGATTCCAAGCCAATTTGATAAACCGACTCTGGATCGATTCTGCTTTCAGTAATGCGAACCCGCAACCGGAATTGGTCGATGATTGGGATGAACAACCCCGCGATCAGGGCGACCACAACAGTTGAGAGAAACGGCGTCGCCAAAAAGAAATAAGGAACCACAAATAAGATAATGGTCATGGCGGCGGCGGAGACCCAACGGTCTTTCGTTTCCGCCGCCAGGGTTTTCTTCTCCCAATTGAGGAGCAGGTCAATCGGCCACCAGAAAAATACAAATCCCAGCGCGGTAAAATAAAATTTATAGATCAAACTGGGGTATTTTGAATATTCAGCGGGAATAATCACCGGGTCGGTGTTATTTAACAAAAAAATCAGCAAAGTAAAAGCGGTTGAACACGCTAAAAAGATCAGCGTTCCATTGGGTGAAAGTCGAACCATCTTGACCTCATCGCGCTTTGTGGAATTATTGAATGCGTAATACTGACTCTTGGCTATGATATTAACACAACAACAGGTGGGACCGTCAATTCATGAATGACAATAATTGGAACAATCGGTTTTCTCAATGCGGTCAAAGAACGGCGGCGCCGGAGATCAGCTGGCTGATGGCGCAAGCGCTGGAAACGCCGGGATTGATTTCACTTGCGGCGGGATTTGTCGATCAGGAGTCGCTGCCGCACAATGTCGTTTCGAGCGAAGTCGGTGAGATTTTAAATGAACCGGTCCGTGGACGCGCCATGTTGCAATACGGCACCACTCAAGGGGACGACGGCTTGCGGCGCATGTTGCAGGAGCGGCTGCTTGAAGAAGGCGTTGTGCATCCAAACGCGCCAATTGACGCGTCGCACTTTATATTGGGTTCCGGCTCGCAGCAAATTCTCTATCTGTTGGCGGAAGCGCTGCTGGATGAAGGCGATATTGTTTTGATGGAAGCGCCGACCTATTTTGTCGTGCTGGGCGCGATGCAGACGCGCGGCGCTCAGACCATCGGCATTGATATCGACGAAGGCGGCTTGGTTCCTGAAAAATTAGAGCAAACATTGCAGCGTCTCGAAAGCGAAGGCGCCTTGGACCGCGTGAAGATGTTGTATTGCATGACCTATGCGGGCAATCCTCACGGCGTGACCTTGCGGGAAGAGCGCCGTCCGCAAATATTAAATATTCTTCGGAAATACCGTGAGCGCGGGTATCCAATCCTCTTGTTAGAAGACGCCGCCTATCGTCGGCTGAATTTTTCGACGCCGCCTCCACCGGTCAAGTCGCTGGACGAAGACAACGATCTGGTGCTCTATACCGAATCATTCTCCAAGTCGCTTTCGCCGGGGCTGCGGCTCGGTTTTGGCGTCGGCCCGAAGGAGATCATCGACAAATTGATCCACCTTAAAGGCAACCACGATTTTGGCAGCAGCAATGTGAGCCAGACCATCTTAAAACGCATTCTTGCGGTCGGCGCGTTTGACCGCCATGTTGCGTTACTTCGTTCGGTGTATCAAAAGAAATGCGACATTGCGCTTGATGTATTGATGGACGCAATGCCGCAGGGGGCTCATCTGCCTCATCCCGACGGCGGGTTTTATATCTGGGCGACTTTGCCGGAAGAGTATGATACGGGAGCGAAAGCGCCAATTTTCCAGGCGGCGATCCAGTCGAAAGTTTTATATGTTCCGGGAGCGTTATGTTTTTCGCCTGACCGTCCTGAATCCGCCCGGTCGTCAACGATGAGAATCTCGTATGGGCAAATCGGGGAAGACGAATTACGCGAAGGTTGCGAACGCCTGGCGGGCGTATTGGCGCAATTTGCCAGCGCCGCCCGGTAAATGAGGAGAACAGACATTGCCCTTTGATGTGACAGATACGGTATTGATCGTTGTCGGGTCGGAGTTGGTTCCTGAAGAAAAAGACCGGCCGCTTGCCTATCAACTCAAGCAAGCGATGGACAAATTTGGCGATAACCGCTTTCAAAAAGCCGTTGTCGTCTCTGACCACTGGTTTCTGGACAACCCGATTTTTCAGGCCTGCCCCAGCATTATCCTGGGGGGAGCAGGCGTAAATAAAGCGGCGGCGGAGTCGTTTAACCGCATCCCGTTGGTATGGACGGGCGGGGAACGCGCGTTTGTTCATTTCTCGCTCAGTGACGGCGAAGCCAAAGCCGCCATCTGGGGGCTGGATGAACGAGGCACAACCGAAGCGCTCAACGCCTTTATCTCCGACGGATACATGGAGCAGTTCGTCGCCCGCATCTGGAAACGCGTATAATTCAATCGGAAGACGGTGTTTTATGAGAGAATTGTGAGAAAGGGCCTGCGGTATTCTCCCTGCCTTACGATTTAGGGCGCCGACGTGTAATATAGTAGTTCAGGGAATCGTCTCAAAAAGCATTAAACCCCTACGTACATACATATAAAGTTGCGCCAACCGATCTCAAAAAAGGCGCTCTATCAAACCAGCGTGTGAAATCACACAGGAGGAACAAAATGTCTGTAAAAATTGGAATTAACGGATTCGGACGCATAGGCCGCTTGGTCGCGCGCGCCGCACTTGCCAAAGGCGGCATCGAAATTGTCGGTATCAACGATTTGACCGACTCCAAAACATTGGCCCATTTGTTCAAGTACGACTCGATTCACGGCCTGTATCAAGGCGACGTCAAAGATGAAGGCGGCGCGATTTCTGTTGACGGCGTCAAGATTCCTGTTTCCGCCGAAAGAGACCCGGGCAACTTGCCTTGGGCGAAATTGGGCGCGGAAATCGTTATCGAATCAACTGGTATCTTCACCGCTCGCGAAAAAGCCGCTTTGCACATGAAAGCCGGCGCCAAGAAAGTCATCATCAGCGCTCCGTCAAAAGACGCTGACGTGACCGTTGTTTTCGGCGTGAATGACGATGACTATGTCGCAGCGAAGCACGACGTTCTTTCAAACGCTTCCTGCACAACCAACTGCCTGGCCCCCGTCGCCAAAGTCATCCATGACAACTGGGGAATCAAACGCGGTTTGATGACCACCATCCACTCATACACCAACGATCAGCGCATTCTCGACTTCCCTCACGAAGATTTGCGCCGCGCCCGCGCCGCCGCGATGAGCATGATCCCGACCAAGACCGGCGCCGCTGCTGCAATCGGCCTGGTTATGCCTGACTTGAAGGGCAAGATGGACGGCTTCGCGATTCGCGTCCCGACCCCGAACGTATCCGTGGTCGACTTGAGCGCCGAATTGGGCAAGTCTACGACTGTTGAAGAAATTAACGCTGCGATCAAAGCCGCTGCGGATGGCCCCATGAAGGGCGTCTTGCAGTACGTCGAAGACCCATTGGTTTCCGTCGACTTCGTCGGCAATCCTCATTCCTCCTGCTTCGACCCGGGCTACACTCGCGTCATGGAAGGCAACTTCATCAAAATTCTTTCCTGGTATGACAACGAATGGGGCTTCTCAAACCGCGTCATCGACTTGATTAACAAAATCGCCTAAGCGGTTTTTCCATAACAACCATTTACGGGGCCGTCTCTTTGGGGCGGCCCCGTTTTCCCGGTTGGGCCTCGGGGGAGCGCCCGCCAAGTCAATCACAACAAGGATCGAACCATGAAGAAAAAAACTATTGATGATATCAATCCCCAAGGCAAGCGGGTCTTAGTGCGGGTCGATTTCAACGTCCCGCTCGACGACAAATGCAACGTGACAGATGACACCCGCATTCGCGCCGCGTTGCCCACCATTCAGGCGCTGATTGACAAAGGCGCGCGCGTAATTTTGATGTCTCACCTGGGGCGCCCCAAAGGCCAGGTGAAAGAAGAATTCCGTTTGAAACCCGCTGGCGACAAACTCGCTGAATTGCTTGGTAAGCCGGTCAAATCGCTGACCGAATGCGTCGGCGCTGCTGTTAAGGCCGAAGTGGACGCCATGAGCGACGGCGACGTTGTGTTGCTGGAGAACCTGCGTTTTCATGCCGAAGAAGAAGGCAATGACGAAGGCTTCTGCAAGCAACTAGCCGAACTGGGCGACCTGTACGTCAACGATGCGTTTGGTACGGCCCACCGCGCTCACGCTTCGACCGAAGGCGTAACCCGCTTTTTTGACACCAATGTAGCGGGCTATTTGATGAAAAAAGAGATTGATTATCTCGTCTCAACGCTCGATAGCCCGGCGCGTCCGTTTATCGCGATTTTGGGCGGGCTGAAAATCTCCGGCAAGATTGACGTGATCCAGAACCTGCTAGACAAAGTCGATGCAATCATGATCGGCGGCGCGATGGCGTATACGTTGCTGAAAGTAAAAGGCGTAGAAGTCGGCGACTCCATTGTCGAAACCGAAAAACTGGATGTTGCCAAAAACGTCATCAAGGCGGTCGAAGAAAAAGGCGTGAAGTTTCTGTTGCCGTGCGATCACAAAGCGGCGGCGGAAGTCAGCGACGGCGTCGAACCGCAAACCATCAACGAAGAAAACATCCCCGCTGGCTTGAAGGGCATCGACATTGGCCCGGCCACGGTTGAAGCCTTTAAGAAAGAAATTGCCGCAGCGAAGACGATTGTTTGGAACGGCCCGATGGGCGTGTTTGAGATTCCCGCATTCGCTGAAGGCACCATGCAGATTGCGAACGCGGTGGCTGATTCGGATTCCGTTTCCATTGTTGGCGGCGGCGATTCGGTCTCAGCGGTTCACAAAGCGGGCGTTAGCGATAAAATTACGCATATTAGCACGGGCGGCGGCGCCTCGCTTGAACTCTTGGAAGGCAAAGAACTTCCAGGCTTGGCCGCGCTTTCCGATGTATAACGAGGAGCCAAACGCATGTTTTATCTCTTAAGTCTTTTGCAGTTATTTGTCTGCGTCGCATTGATCTTTTTTGTTTTGATCCAATCCAATAAAGGCATGGGTCTGGCTGGCGCATTCGGGTCCGTCGGCGGCAGCGACAGCGTGTTCGCGTCGGGCGGGATGAATATCCTGGTCAAGATTACGATTGGCTTGGCGGTGGTATTTGCGCTGAATAGTCTCGCACTGACTATCATCACGCCTCCAGGCGGTCAGAGAAGCCTGCTAGATGACGACGCCAATATCGTCGGCCCCGCGCTTAGTGAGTTAGTTGAACAGTCGCAAAGCGGCGGCGAGACGACATTGCCTGCGCAAGGCGGCGACGTTGAACAAGCCGCTCCACAAGAATAAGAGCATACCAAATTTTGTTTTACCCAACGGCCTGGAATTTTCCAGGCCGTTTTTGTTTGGTCAAATACAATTCTTAAAGGCTTGGCGTTGTGTCGGAATGCGCTAGCATCAGGTATCAGAAAGCATATCTCATTCGTGGTATTGCGAGCGAAGCGAGGGGAGGGCGAGTCTCCCGACGAGCCGCGTATAATTGAAACGCTTTCTGTCAATCGCGGCTCACCAGGAGGTTCGCCCTCCCCACATTATTAGATCGCCGCGTCGTCCTAAAGAGCCTGCCTGCGGCAGCCAGGCGCCTCGCGATGACATACAAGTCGAGTATATTTATTGTATTCTATGAACCAGAAATCAAAAAAAATCAAAATTGTCCGCATCATCGCCCGGCTCAATGTCGGCGGGCCTGCGATTCATGTCATCTTATTGACGCATGGTCTTGATTCCGAAAAATTTGAAACCGTCCTGGTCAGCGGGGTTGAGGCGCCCGAAGAAGGCGACATGCACCACCTCGCCGAAGAGAAGGGCGTGAAGCCGTTTATCATCCCCAACCTGGGGCGCGAGTTAAACCCGTGGCGCGACATCAATACGCTGTGGCGCCTCTACAAACTCATCCGCCGGGAAAAGCCTGACATCGTTCACACTCACACTGCTAAAGCGGGATCGGTGGGGCGCGTCGCCGCATTGCTGGCGGGCGTCCCGGTGATTATTCACACGTTTCATGGGCATGTGCTGCATGGCTATTTTGGGAAATTGAAGACGGCGTTCTTTCGCGGCGTCGAGCGATTTCTGGCGGCGCGCAGCAGCAAAGTGATCGCCGTCAGCGAGAAGGTGCGGCAGGACTTATTGCAATACCGCGTCGGCGACGAAGACAAAGTTATCAAGATTCCACTTGGGCTGGAACTCGAACCGTTTCGTCATCCCGCGCCGGATGCGCGGCAGCGGCTGCGTAGCGAATGGGGGCTTTCCGACAGCGATTTTGCGATCGGCATGGTGGCGCGCATGGTTCCCATTAAACGCCATGAAGATTTGTTCCGGGCGATTCCTGCTGTAATCGAGAAACACCCGAATACATACTTCATTATTATCGGCGACGGAGAATTACGTCCTGAGTTGGAAGCGCTGGCGGACAAATTAGGAATCACTCATCGTTTGGTATTTACTGGTTTCCGCGACGACCGGGCGGATGTGTATTCCGCCGTTGATCTGGTTGCGTTGACTTCGGGCAATGAGGGGTTGCCAGTGGCGGTCATTGAGGCGCTGTCGGCTGGAAAGTCTGTCATGGCGACGCGAGTGGGCGGCGTACCGGAGTTGATTGAAGACGGCGTGACGGGATTTATTGCCGAGCCGTATAATCCCGCCTCGATTGCAGACGGCTTTCTTCGTGCATTAAAAGACCCTGCCGCGACCGCCGAGATGGGACGCCGCGCTCAGGACGATGCGATCCGTAAGTATTCGATTTCACGCTTGATTGGTGATCTTGAACTGCTTTATCATTCACTGTTGAAATAAGAGGCAAGACTTGGGTGAGTCTCTCTTCGCTTCAGTGCAGGCTTTCAGGCCCTGTTCACAGGCGCTCAGATAGGCTCCCCCAAGCCTTGCCGTTCTTTGATCGATGGTAGAAAATTAAATTTGTGGTGTAAGAATCCACTCTGCAAAACTTAGTAGGGGCGCAGTGCGCTGCGCCCGAATCCCCCCTGGCGCCTGCTGCGCCTCCCCCCCCCTTAAAAAAAGGGGGCTATTTCACCGAGTTTAGAAGTAGAGAGAAAAACGCAGGAGATACATGCCTCACCCTTTCACCACGGCGAGCGGGGCCAGGCGGAAGGCGGGTTCGACGAGATGTTGTTGTTTCTTCATCACGTCTTCGATGTCTTTATAGGCGGCGGGCGCTTCGTCGATGATGCGCTTCATGCTGGGCGCAGCGATATGTACATTTTTTACTTGCTCTGCGAATGACTCTTCAGAGATTTCCTCCCGCGCTTGCGTTCTACTTTTGCAACGCCCCGCGCCGTGTGAGCATGAACGGAACGAATCAGCGAATCCCTTGCCGCGTCCAATGTAGCTGCATGTTCCCATTGAGCCTGGAATCGTAACCAGTTCGCCCTCCAATGCGCGTACAGCGCCTTTTCGATGGACAAGAACTTTCTCGCCGAAATGCGTTTCCCAAGCGGCGTAGTTGTGATGAGTGCATACTTCAAGCGTGCATTCGATGGGGCGCGAGAAGATTGCTTCCATGATTTCAAACGAGGCGTCGAGCATGTGCAGGCGGTTTTGCATGGCGAAGTCCATCGCCCATTGCATCTGGTCGAGATACTCTTGCGCTTCGGGCAACCCCAGCGGCAGCATGGCATAATCTTTTGGCAGGCTTGAGTCTTGCGATTTGCAATAGTCTTTTGCGAGTTTGTGATAGTGATTGGCGATGGTGTACCCGATGTTGCGCGAGCCGGAATGCAGCATTACCCACAACCAGCCGTCTTCGTCTTTTTGAATTTCGATGAAGTGGTTGCCGCCGCCTAATGTTCCCAATTGAAATGGAATCTCATCTATGCGCTCAGCAACGACGGGCATGTATTCTTTTAAGTCGCGCTTGGCTTTTCCTTTCACGCGTATGCGTTCGATCACTTCGCCTTCTTGCGGTTGCTCATGCCATTTTTTTCCAGTAGGGATATCGTAAAAAATTTCATCAGCGGCTTGTTGGATGTCGTTGCGAACATCCCAAAATTTGATGTTAGTACGGGCGGCGACCATGCCGCAGCCGATATCGACGCCAACCGCGTTGGGCATGACCGCGCCCTTGAGCGCCATTACGCCGCCGACCGGCATGGCGTAGCCCTGGTGTGCGTCAGGCATCAAGGCAATGTGGTGAAACGCGCCGGGGAGTTTGGCGCACCACTCCGCCTGGTCGCGGGCGCCGCTCTCGACTTCATCCAAAAAATATTGAATGGGGATGCCATCCGTCGGATCAAGTTTCATACGGATAGATTACTGCGTTATTCTACTGGCGGAACGGCATTTTTTTTCGGTCCAATAAAACGAAGCGAAATAAAACCGAAGATTCCCAAAACCAGCATCGCCGCGAGAAATAAATCAAAGCGGTGCAACAGCGGTTTGGCTTGTTCGCCGAAGAAGTAGAGAATCGAACCGACTAAATAGAAACGCCCCGCCCGACCAACCAGCGAAGCGAGCATAAAGCGCCAGAAGGGAATGCGGCACAGTCCGCCCGCGATGGTGAATACTTTGTAGGGAATCGGCGTGAAGGCGGCGGCGAGTACGACCCACACGTCATATTTGTTGTATAGCCCTTCAACTTTGTCGAATTTTTCCTGGTTGAAAATCCAATTCGTCCAAGGAGAATTCACCAGCCATGTGACAAATGGGCGTCCGCCGAAGCGTCCGATGGCGTAGCCCAGCGCGCCGCCCAACACGGAAGTCACGGTTAGGATGGTCGCCAGTAGGTAAGCGGAATCAGGCTGAATTACGCCCATGAGAATAAACGGGATGTCGGGCGGGATCGGGAAAAATGAAGATTCAGCAAATGACAACACCCCAAGGGAAACCAAGGCGTTGTCGGTAAATTGGTTGTTTTGAATTACGAGAGAAATCGTCCAGTCTTTGAGTTCGCTAAACACGCAAGGTCTCCATTATTTGCTATCAGATTGATTAACGTCCAGGTTCCATTTATCAATTTCCGCAATGGCGTGAAATTGGGTGAAGTCGTGTCCAAGCGGCGTGACGGAAACTTTGCCGTCTTCGATGGCGTGAAAGTCTGTACCTTCCGCTTCGACCCAGGTGGGCGTTTCGCCGCCGATCCAATAATACTCTTTGCCTTGCGGGTCATGCCGCTGAATGATGACGTCGCGGTATACGCGCTCGCCGAGCCGGGTTGCTGTGATGCCTTTCAGTTCTTCATAAGGCAGGTTGGGGACGTTCACATTCAAAAACGTCCCGTCGGGCATGTGTTTGTTTAACATGTCTTTTGCGATCACGCACGCAATTTTACCCGCTGTGTTGAAATGCTGTGTCTCGCCGGGAACGACGAGGTTTAACGAAATCGCAAAGGAGGGGACGTTGTTTAAATGGCCTTCGTGGGCGCCCGCGACGGTTCCTGAATAGACGGTGTCGATGCCTAAGTTGGGGCCGCGATTGATGCCTGACGCCACCAGGTCGGGCTTGAAGTCGAGAAAGCCTCGGGCCCCAAACATGACGCAATCGGCGGGCGTTCCGTCAATCATATACACGCGTTCGCTTAACTGGTGCGCCCGGATGGGGTGGTTCATGGTGAACGAGTGTGACACTGCGCTGCGTTCGCGGTCGGGCGCGATGATCCATACTTCGCCCAGCGTTCCAAGCGCATCCGCCAGCGCGGTCAGGCCGGGAGAGTGAATTCCATCGTCATTTGTAACAAGAATACGTAGTTTATTGGTCATTGGTTGTTTTTCTTTGTGGAATAGATATCGAGGCGGATTATTCTTTCGCAATGCCTGTTTGTCAACGCGACGGAACATCGAATCGTCTTCGGAAGAACTGTTTAAAAAATATTAATTTGTTTTTAGGAAAATACCCAGGAAGTTGATATAATCAGTAAACTTTATTGGATCAGGAGATAAGAGATGAGAAAAGTATCTTTCGCCATACTTGCTGTTTGTGCAATGATTGCCGTAGGGTGTTCGAATCCCGCTGACAATGTGACCGAAGCGAAGGTTTCCAGCCCAACAGGTGAGGCCGCCGTGTCCGCAGAAGGCAAAGCCTACACGGTTACGCCCGCATCGACTATCGGTTTTGTTGGATCAAAAGTCACAGGCAGCCATGACGGCGGTTTTGAAAAATTTAGCGGCGAGTTTGTGTTGGTCGATGGATCGCCCGAAGGATCACACGGCGCCATTGAGATCGATATGGATTCAACCTGGTCAGACAATGACCGCTTGACCGGACACTTGAAAAGCCCGGACTTTTTCGGTGTTGAGAAAAACCCGACAACGACCTTCAAGGCGAACAAGATTGAGAAAGCGGCTGAGGGCTACACCGTCACGGGCGAGTTGACTCTGCACGGCGTGACCAAGGCAATTTCGTTCCCGGCGCAAATCGCGGCTGAAGACGACTTGATCAAATTGAACGCTGAGTTTTTCGTCAAGCGCTTTGATTTTGAGATCAAGTATCCGGGTAAAGCCGATGACCTCATCCGCGATGAAGTTGTGATTAAGTTAGACATTATCGCGAAGGCAGCGTAATCAACCCACGCCTTATTTGAAATGTCGGCATAAATAGTAATCGTGAATAAAATCACACAATTCGTTCGGCCTTTTTTAGGCGGTCTTCCAGAGGCGCGAGTCCTAATCCCGCGCCTTTGGGGACGCTGACCTCGCCGTCTTTCATTGTCAACGGCGGATCATAATACACCGACTTTTCAAAGCCTTCCTTGAATTCCTGATACGGCCCGATGTTTGGCGTACAGGAGGCGAACTGTACGACTTCGACGAAACCAACGCCGCTGCCGCCCATGTGTAAGGTGATGGGCATTCCCGCAACGGCTGCCATATTCGCTACCCGGCGTGAACGGATATACCCGCCGTAGTAATGCAAATCCGGTTGTACGACCTGCACCGCGCCGTGATGCACCATCCAGCGAAAGCGTCGATGGCTCGATTCACACTCGCCGCCCGCAATATCGATCTCAAGCGCATCCGCTACGCGCTTGGTGTCGTCGAGATGGTCGAATGGACAAGGCTCTTCAAAGAAAATCGCGTTCGCGTCTTGCAGGCGCTTGCCAATGTCGATTGCTTTGGGCGGATCATACGACCCGTTCGAGTCGCTATGGATGTCAATCGAATCGCCCAGCGTTTTTCGCACAAGAGGGATGAGCGCTTCACTGCGCCCGGGGATGGAATCGGCGTTGTTGCTCATGCGCCCGCCGATTTTGAATTTGACCGCTTTCACGCCGTGCTCTTCAACCTTACGTTTGAGAATATCCACTTCTTCTTGCGGCGAAGTCTGGCGATTGCCGCTCGCATAATATACCGGGATGCTCTCCCGCAATACGCCGCCTAACATGTCGCCCAACCTCTGATTGGTGATGCGCCCCAGTAGGTCTAAGAGCGCCATCTCCACCCAGGCGACGCAGCACCACAAGGCAAGCCCCTGCAATTTATAATTGCTTTTGAATCCATACAATTCATCAAGCAACGTTTCGAGGTTGCGTGCATCTTTGCCGATGAAATGCGGAAGGACATTGTCGCGCAGCAATGGGTACAGTTGAAACGCCCGGTTATTGGTGATGGTATATCCCACGGCGCCGTCACGGCTGGCGGCCTTGAGAATATGGTCGTTGCCCAAGCGGTGCAATTCAAAACTCTCAATCAGAATCGGAACGGATATCTCCTTCAAATTCAGAACGGGGCGTTGCGCGGCCTGATCTATGGCTTCCATTGATGGAGTCGCACGAATGGATTGAGCGGAGGCGGGCAAGGCGGCGATGGCTGCGGTGGATTGTAAAAAACGTCGGCGGTTGGTTGACATATCATTTCCCCAATTTGAGTATGGGACAATTATATGCAAAGAACGCGGCTTGAGTCATCCACTCTGAGCGATAAAGTTTAAACGGAAATCATTGCTGCATCGTATGCTTTGGGAGACAACAATGAACGATCTGGTCCGAATGAGCGCTCGCGAAATTGCTCAAGCCATTCGCAATAAAGAGATTTCTTCACGAGACATTACTGAAGCCTGCATTCAGAAAATCGAAGCGGTGAATCCAAAATTAAACGCCGTTGTTCAGCCCTGTTATGAACGAGCGCTTGAACAAGCGGTCGCCGCTGACCAGACTGTTGCGCACGGCGACGCATTGGGAGCGCTGCACGGCGTTCCATTCACCATGAAAGACAGCATCGAAACCGAGGGGCTGACATGCGTTTGTGGAACCGAAGGCAGAAAAAACTTTGTCCCCAAACAAGATGCGGTCTTGGTCAAACGCTTGCGCGATGCGGGAGCGATCTTATTAGGCAAAACCAACGTGCCGGAAATTTGCATGGCGTTTGAAAGCGACAACGTCGTTTTTGGTAAGACGAATAATCCCTATAACATCAACAAAAGTTCGGGCGGCAGCAGCGGCGGTGAAGCGGCCATCATTGCAGCGTGCGGGTCGCCGTTTGGTTTGGGCAGCGACGCTGGCGGCAGCATTCGCTTTCCCAGCCACGCTTGTGGAATCGCAGGACTCAAACCGACGACGGCGCGCTTGCCGCGCACGGGACATTATATTCCACCCGGCGGCGCCCTGGGGCCGCTCTGGCAAATTGGGCCAATGGCGCGAACCGCAAAAGATTTGGCGTATCTCTTTCCACTGTTGTTGGGCGACGATCCCGGCGATCCGGCAATTGTCCCTATGCCATATCTTGATGGGCGGTCAGTCGAAATTCGCAAACTCAAGATTGCGTATTATACAGACAATGGCGTCGTGACGCCGACACAGGAGACGCAGCAAACCGTAAAGTCAGCGGCTGAATGTTTTGCCCAACTCGGCGCTGAAGTCATCGAAGCGCGGCCTGCTTGCTTTGGGCGCGAGGCGGACATCTGGCTTGATCTGTGCGGCGTGGATGGAGGCGAATTGTTGAAGCAGGTATTGCAGCAAAGCGGTACGAAAAATTTCGCGCCCATCATGCAGCGATTGCTTGATATCTGCCAGACGCGAAAGCGCGACGCCAATGGCTTTCATCATCTATTGTTTGAGTGGCAGCAATTTAAGCAATCGGTTTATGAATTTATGCAGGGTTATGACCTCATTGTTTGTCCTACTTGCGCAACGTCGGCGCTCGATCACGGCGTGAGTTATAACGATGACGTGTTTCCGGGATTCAGTTATACGATTGCGTACAATTTGTCCGGGCTGCCGGGGGCGGTGGTTCGCGGCGGCGAGTCGAAAGACGGTCTGCCCATTGGTGTTCAACTAATCGCCAAACCGTGGCGCGAAGATGTTGCGCTGGCAGCGGCGATTGCATTGGAAGAAGCAACGGGCGGCTGGAAAGCGCCAACGGGCGTGTAGCCGAAAATGCTTAAAATGGTTCTTCCGTAAATTGGATGTTTTTTTTTATTTCGCTGTATGGGGCATGGGTGCAACTCTGCTGGCTTCAGTGCGGGCTTTCAGGCCCTTATGCACAGGCGCTCCCAGAGTTTCATCCATATCACATATTTGGTTTGTTAATTTTTGATATACCGGAATACGTATTCATAACCAAAATCATGGCCATCCATCAATTTAAGTTCTCACTTAGCGGTTGAACCTTAAAAATTAAATAAATGGACGAATTTGGAGAAGAGATCGCTGTCAAAATGACCAACCATCTTTTCTCTCATAATTTGTAATGCTTCAAAGGTGGTCAGCGGTTTTTTATAACTACGCTCCATTGTCAGCGCGTCAAACACATCCGCAATGGCGCATATTTTTCCGTATTCGTGAATTTGCGCACCGGTCAGACCATAAGGATAGCCTGATCCATCTTCCCGTTCATGATGTTGGCTGACGATGACGGAGCACTCTTCGCTCAGTTCTCCCGCTTCTTTCAATATGCGCAATCCGCGTAATGGATGTTCGCGCATGACTTCCATTTCTTCGTCGGTCAAGCGACCGGGCTTACTGAGTATTCGATAGGGAATCTCGGTCTTGCCAATGTCATGCAGAAAGAAGGCGGAGCCGAGTTCATTCAAGTCATGTTTTGAATCTTCACCGTAAAATTGCTTTGCAAGCGACAGAGATAAGACGCCGACATTGACCGAATGCGCGTAGGTATTGTGGTCATACGCCGTGATTTTCAATAATTGCAATGCGGTTTCCTGTTCGGAGAGGATCATGTCAGACATCTTATTCAGTGCTTCTTTTGTCACTTTGATACATTCTGCTTTAGGAGACTCAAATAATGATTCAATTAAGGTAATCGCATTCTCATATACTTTTGACGCTTTTTCTTTTGGAGAAAGGTTGGGGTCAGCAATCGCCATGAGCAACCGGTCTGACGCCTCAAAGGGGTTTGGTTTTACGTTAGGATGAGCGATTGGTTTGATTGAGGTTACGTCATCATACTTAATGTCGCGCACGATGAAGTTCTTGCGGGTCGAATTTTTGACGCAGCTCAATTCATGTTCATTTGATATCGTATATTCTAAAAAATCCTTCTGGTTTGAAAGCGTATCGGGCGGTAATTCAATACACATCCCAATGCGAAGGTCTTCTGACGCTACTTTTTGATGCATCATAATCGTTACTGTCCTTCAACCATTTTAAAATCATGTCTCATAATTAAAGCAACTAGCGTACCGATTTTATCATCCAGATGCAATCATAAGCGCTGTTGTGTAATGCCTTGAAATATAATACGTTATAATATTTTATTGAGGAAGTGAATTTTTTAAATTTATCAAAAATTGTAACCGTACCTGTTTCATTTTTTCCAATAGTCACACAGTATGTTACTGGAATGAAAATATAAAAACGTAAATTGTTTTTTCGGCGTTGACAAATAGAGGGGGTATCCAGCAAGATAAAGTAGCGGGCCAGGACAATGCGTTATTGGAGAATATGAGATGAAGAATCAATGCCTGAATCGTCGTTCCTTTGTAAAAACGATGGGTGGTGGCGCAGCTGCGCTTCTGGCGAAACCCGCTCTTGGACAAGACTCGAAGCGTAAGCCGAATATCATTGTAATTTTTTGTGATGATTTGGGATATGGCGATTTGGGCGTATTTGGTCATCCCAGCATCCACACGCCCAATCTTGACGCGATGGCGCATGAAGGCCAAAAATGGACCAATTTTTACGCCGCCGCCAGCGTATGTACGCCTAGCCGGGCGGGAATTTTAACCGGGCGCCTACCGATTCGAAGCGGCATGTGCAGCGACAAGAGCCGCGTTTTGTTTCCCGATTCCTCAGGCGGGCTTCCAGCCGATGAGATCACCATCGCCGCAGCTCTCAAACCACAGGGGTACGCGACGGGTTGCATCGGCAAGTGGCATCTCGGGCACCTGCCGCAATATTTACCGACAAGCCACGGCTTTGATTCTTACTTCGGCATCCCATACAGCAACGACATGGACCGAAGGGGCGGCGATCAAACCAAAGACGCTGACAACAGAGCGACGCCGGAAAACTGGAACGTTCCTTTGATGCGCAATGAAGAAATTATTGAACGCCCCGCAAATCAATACACCATAACCAAACGCTATACCGAAGAGGCGCTTCAGTTTATAAAGGCGAACCAGGAACAACCGTTCTTTCTCTATCTTGCTCACAATCTGCCGCATATTCCTCTCTTCACTTCAGATGGATTTAAGGGAACTAGTGCGCGCGGCCTTTATGGCGATGTGATTGAAGAGATCGACAACGGCGTCGGGCGCATTTTGCAATCATTGAGGGATAAAGGCATCGCTGAAAATACGATGGTTGTCTTCACCTCCGATAACGGGCCTTGGCTTCCATTCAAGCAGGACGGCGGCTCGGCTGGATTGTTGAAAGACGGAAAAGGCACCACCTGGGAAGGCGGGATGCGTGAGCCGACCATCTTTTGGCAGCCAGGGCGCATTCAGCCGGGCGTTGTACATGGCATCGGTTCGACGCTAGATATCTTGCCGACGGCGTGCAAACTGGCGGGCGCAACAATCCCTGATGATCGGTATTTGGATGGGCTAGACCTATCGCCTGTCTTATTTGGCAACGATGAAAGCCCTCGTAAGACCATGTTTTATTATCGAGGACAACAGTTATACGCCGTCCGAAAGGGCGCCTTCAAAGCGCATTTCATTACAGAGACGGAATACACCAAAGACAAAAACCGTCAGCAGCATGACCCGCCGTTGTTGTTTAACCTGATGCACGATCCTTCTGAGAAATATAATGTTGCAGACAAACATCCTGAGGTGTTAGCAGAAATCGCTAAAATTGTTGAACAACACAAAGCAACACTCACGCCAGTGAAAGACCAACTGGCGGAGCGTATAAAATAAATTACGGCAATCTAATCGGTTTTTGATGATGCGTCCGGGCCCATGCCTTTTGGCGTATATTCGCGGTCTATGGTTAATACGAATTTGTCAAATTCAAATCCGTCTTCCCGCATGGAAAATGCGATGGAGTGGAGGCCGGGTTCGTTGATGTCCAGGTAGATTTTATAGGGTTCTCCACAATGGTTTTCTTGCGTGCGTTGTTTACTTTCCCATCGCCAATCGTTTTTGCCTACGCACCATTGCATACGGCGTCCTGTTTCCGGCCAGAGACCGTCAAGCCCGACATGGATGCCGTTGTCTTCTGGTCCCGTCGAAAATGCGCGCACCCATACATAGTATCTACCTGGGGTTTTGAATCGAACTTTGTACGTCAAAATCGCGAGTTGGCCCGGCGTGTTTGAAAAGTTTTCACCAGAAATTAACGGATCATCATGGGTTCTTCGCGTGTCGGGTAATAATTCAAGATAGGCGCCGCCGCTGGCGCTTTCGGCGTGATTCCCGTCGCCGTCCGGCTCGATTCCCATTGGGTTTTGAGGCGTTACGGTATACCAGAAGCGAACGCTGTTCAGGTCATGCGAAACATAATGCTCGGCTTCAATGGAAGCCAAGCCATCGGACTCTTCGAAGATCATTTCTCTGTCAAGCCCATAAGAATTCACACACAATATACAAAGACAGAGAACCAATAAACGCAAATGCATAATGTTCCTTTCTTAGTTCGTCATTCGCGCCGGATGTTGCATGACGTCATAGGGTTCCAGCATTTCAATTTTGTCTGGAGCAATGGCGTTTACCAAGTCCGGTAGGTCGTATATCCGCAAGACGCCGTGGATGGCGTTCTCTAACTGATTGTTGGTCATATTGGCGTCAACGACGTTGCTCCACGATTGCAAGGCGTGAATCAAGGTCGTCTTGGCGAACAAGCCAGGTTCTAAAAAAGCGGCGTGAAGCGCAGGCGTTGAGGCTTCTCGAACCGCAATGAGATGGACCGGCTGGCGGATAGCGGGATCAATGCGGCTGATGTATTGCGCCGCAACGAGAATATCTTCCGTTCGCATCCCGACGTAGGATTGTTGCAGCATATAGGCGCTCAGCACGTTTCGCCACGATGAATTGAAATGATTGTGATACGACTTCAGGTTATCTTCATGTTTTGTTTCACCGACGCCGCGAATATCAACCGCGAGAACAATACGGCCTTCGCTGAGCTCTTTCTGAATGAGTTCTTCCATTCGCCCGGCGCTTTTGCCTTGGCCGTGCACGATCAGCGCGGGGCCTGAATTGACTTCTTTCGGCTCGTACTGTACGGCGGGCAGAAAAATGCCCGGCTCCGGCTTGATGATGAGCCGAGTGATGGTTACGCCGTCGTGTTCTGTTTGGTCGATCGTTTCAATTTCGGGTTTCGGCAACTGTTTGAGACCGCGAACGCCCGCGATTTGTCGAACGCTTTGTCGTGTGGAAGATGCTTTGGCGTGTCCCCATAAAACCTGGCGTTGATCCGATAATTTTTTGTTGAACTCGCGATTGAGATCGTAGACGGAACGCGCGCCGGGGATGGTCATCACTTGTCCGTTGGGGGCGCATAGGGCTTCTTCATCCGTTAATGGCTGCAAGTCGGCAGGTTCGATGATGGTCTCATCTTTTCCAAGCAGCCAGCGCTTCATCCATTGCACGGAGGCCTGGCGCAACGGCTGCGTGAAGCCGTGTTCTTCATTGGCCTCGGCGAGTTCAATGTGATGGGGAACCCCCATGATCGTATAAAGCCGCTTGGCTTCGCGAAAGGCTTTCCAAGTCCCTTCAATGGGGAAAAAATCGCGGGTGGCGCAACACATCAGCGTAGGCTTGGGCGCCCGCATGTGGATGTAGTCTGCATGGTCCATGCCGATGGCGATTTGGCCGTAGATGTCTTGTTCGGAATCTTGAGGCGGCACCATCGATAATGTCGATAGATAGCAACTGGGCGCTGCGACGGTGATGCGGTCGTCTAACGCCATGAGATAACTGGTCAGCGTTCCGCCGCCTGAGTTGCCGGTGCAGCCGATGCGTTCCGGGTTGACTTCGGGGCGGCTGCATAAGTAATCCAGTGCGCGCATCCCGTCCCAGATGCGGTAGGTCGCGGTGTTGCGTCCTAGCAACATGCTGCTGATGCCTGTCATGGTGTGACCGAGAGTGCCGCCGATGATGGGCTGGTTATTTTCGTCGATGAGTTGATAGCGCTCGCCTTGGTCGATGGGATCGTAAATCAACGCGGCCATCCCATTCAACGCAAGCAGCATACAGGCGCGTTGGTAGCCGTCGTACGCTTTTCCATTGGCGCTGTGTCCGCAAGGAACCAACACGCCGGGGTAAGGCGGCTTGGCGTCGGGAAGAAACAGCATCGCGCTGACGTAATGCTGCGGCTGGCTTTCAAATAAGATTTTTTCAATGGTGAATCCGTCTTTTTTGATGGTCTCAACCGTTTTCGCGTTAAGCGGCGTACGTTCGGGGAACCCACCCAGCATTTCTACAAAATAATCGCGCATCCGCGCTTGGCGCTCAAGAATCTGTTGCGGCGTTTGCAGGGCTTCGATTGCTTGGGCGCGATTGGAAAACGCGATCTCGTTGAGTTTGCCAAAATAGGTTTCCATCATGCGGCTGGGGGTGACGCCTTCAATGGTTCCCGGCAAGACGGACGGGACTTCAGCGCTTGCCGTAAGCCCGACAAAAAGCATAAGCATCGCCAGTGTTCGCAGCATGGTTATTCTCCTTCAACAGCGTTATTTATTTTGATGCTCCGCTTTGATGCGCTTGCCGGTTTCAGGGTGAAACTCGTTTGGCAGAGAATCATCCGGCGGGATGTCGTTGGTTTCCTGAATCCACTGGTCAAGGCGTTTTCTCATGCGCACTAATACTTTTTGGTATGCAGGATCGTACGCCAAGTTATAGAACTCGTTTGGGTCGGCTGTGATGTCATAAAGTTCTTCTTCGGCGCGGCGCGAACGGAACAGCAGCATTTGCTCTTGCGTGAGTTGGTTTGCGTCGCGCAGTTTGCGAATCTCTTCAAACATTGGCGTATTGAGGCTGTCTGCTGAGGTCTCAAGCGCGCGCTCAGGAAACGCATTGTGGATGTATTTATAGCGCTTGTCGCGTACCGCGCGGATATGTTCGTCAAAGTCGTGCCAGTTGGCTTCGGCGAAAATGTAGTCGCGTTCATGTTCCGATGGATTCATCACCTGGTCAGTGAGACTAACGCCCTGCATGTCGCTTGGGACTTCGACGCCAGCGGCTTGCAGCGTTGCGGGGGCGATATCGACGGTGCTGACAAGCCCATCATATTTTTGTTGGGGCTGAATCATCCGGGGCCAAAAAGCAATCAACGGCGTTGAGATGCCACTGTCGTACATGGTGGTCTTGGCGCGGGGGAAGGGCATTCCATTATCGCCCCAAAAAATGATGAGCGTGTTTTCAAGCAAATTATTTTCGCGCAGATGGTCCATTAATTTGCCGATCTCCTGGTCCATGCGGGTGATCTCATCATAAAAGCCCGCTAGGTTTTCGCGCACGATGGGGATGTCGGGCAGGTATCGCGGCACTACGATTTCCTCATGGGTGTAGGGCTTGTCGATACAGCCCCGGTCAAAGGGACGATGAGCGTCGACGAAACCCATCTGCAAAAAGAACGGCTGTTGTTTGGGGCGCTCATCCATAAAAGACGACCAGTCGGTCACTTTGCCTTTGACGGAGTGGAACTTTTTGGCGGCGGCGTCGCCCAAATGGAGTTTGCCAACCGAGCCGGTGTGATACCCCGCAGGCGCGAGCAACTCCGGGACGATGGCTTGATTTGCGGGAAGCGGATCATGCAAATTGTCCGCCCCGGTTGAGTGCGGATACTTACCCGTGAATACGCTGCAACGGCTGGGGCTGCATGACGAAATTGTCACGAACGCATTGGTGAATTGCAGGCCGCCTTTCGCGAGAGCGTCGATTGTCGGCGTTCGGATGGTCGGGTGGCCGTAACAAGCGATGTCGCGGCCTCCGACGTCATCAGCGATGATCCAGATGATGTTGGGTTTTTCATCGCTGTCGCTGGTTTGCGCTACGGCGTTGCGCATGGCGGCAAGCGCCATACTGGACTGTAAAAAACTGCGTCGCGTAAGAGGCATGAATCCTATCCTTCCCAATGGTAATACTACGATGATTTCAAAGCCTCTGTGGTATTGTCAAGCAGCATCGCGATGAATTATTTCTTCTCGATAAACAAAGCCGCAGGGCCGTCAACTGGATTTTCGATTTTCATCTTTGAATTCGATGTTAAGCGCTTGTCCTTCAATTCAATTTTACTGGTCTCCACATTGAGCCACTCGACTGTGTACTCGCCTGCTGGCATTTCAACTTCTACGTTCTTTGTGTCTTGAGGGACAAACACAAGATATCTTGTTTCCGAATCCGCTAAACAGTATCCCGTATTTGATAACTCATTCATCGGCTTGCTGGCGTTGAGGTCCATGCGGGCGGTGAATTTACGAATGTCTCCAAGAGCGCGGCGTAAGGCGGCATATTTTTCGTCGAATGGCTGTTGGCCTAAAACGACAGCGTCATACGTGTCCATAAAAATTGGGTTCAACCCACGGCAGGCGCTTTTCCACGCCCATGAGGCGTAGCCGCCGATTCCCCATAAGTGGTCGGTGTCGGATATTACAACTTTCTTTCCCGTGTTGGCGGGCGGGTTGTCGCGATAGCCACCGTCATTGTTCGGCGATATCCAATCGGCGGGGCTGTCAAACAGCGTTTTATTTTTGCCGCCTTTGTATTGAAAGGTCATGCCGACGGGATGTTGGACGGGCTTGGTTGATTCGTATTGTTTGATAAAACGGATCAGGTGGTATTGCCATTCGGTGGATGGCGGGTGGTTTTCGTTTGATATTTCGTACAACACATTATCTAGATCGTTGACTTGGTCGATGACCTCACGGATATACGCCTTCTGGATTTCGAGAACTTTATCATTGCCGAGTTCGTGAATCTCGAGTCCCTTGCCGTCGCCATTGGTATCGCCGTTGGTTCCATTGATATTGTTATTGAGAGCAAATGGATGGAAATCCAGTGCTTGATTGACGTGTTGTAAGCCCCAACCCTCAAAGAACATGATCGAAACGTAGATGCCTTTTTGGCCCGCAGCGGCGACGCGTTCGCGCAGACGGTTGAAATATTCGGGATTAAATTTTGATAAATCGAATTTGGGCTTCCCGTCCGTTGCTTCGCCGGGGCCGGTGCGCAGCCAAGGCAGCGGCGCGACAAAGTGGCGTGTGTGTTCATTGCGATTATTGGCGCCATTGCCCGATGTATCCCACTGGGTCAGGTCCCATGCCCACATGCGCATGAAATTGTGATTGAGTTCTTCCATCCAAGTGATGTATTGCGGATAGTCAAACGCTGGCGGCGGGTCGCTCGGCCCCATATCAACCAGGTTATACCAGGTATGCGAGCCGGTGAGTAGGATCGCCTTGCCGTCTTGATCGCAAAAATAATTTTGGTTTTCTTTGCATACGCGTAATGGGCCGTTGGATGGCGCCGCGTCGCTGGTCAACGCAATGAACAAGAATAACGTGAATGCACAAAAACTAACGATTGGTTGTCTCATGGTTCTCTCTCCCAAACTCTTGAAAATTCCTCGGGGGTGGCTTGCGCTTGTCTCCGTCGCGGCTTATTGCCGCTGACTACGAAAGTCGCTCCACCCAATCCCCTGCGGCATTTTGTGCTTAAAATACGGTTCGTCCAAAATGAAAATCCGTTTATTGCATTCGGCTGCGATACATCAGAATGAAATCGCTTTCATCGAATAATGTCATATAAAGCCGCGCGTCTGAACCGTCGTAGGCGGATTTGGCGTCGCCCGCCCAATAGTATTGCACAGCGAGGCGTCCGCTGGGAAGCAAGACGCCGCTGGGGTAGCCGAAGTCGCCTTGCAATGGCCGCGAGAAGACGCTGACCCATTTTACGTCCCAACTGCGTCCCGCATCGCGAGTGAGGATTCCACGAATGGTTTTGAAATCCTGGCTGCGGTCGCCGTAGAGCAAAAGCAACCAGCCGTTCGAAAGGCGCACAAAATCGCCGGGGTGATTGAACGGGTCGGTCAGGCGTTTGGGCGTACTCCAAGTGCGCCCGTCATCTTCGCTCGATAGAATATCAATGCGCTGAGTGGAGACGGTGCGGGCGGCGGCGAGGATGCGTCCATCGCCGAATGAATACAATGCGGTTTCGTTGTGGTCGTCGGCGAGCAAGACCGGTTCGCCCCAGGTTTCTCCGTCATCCAGTGAGCGAACCAGGTAGGCGTAATCCCGCGCATCATTCCGCACCGCTGTCGCGCCGGGAACCGAGGCGGCGTAGCGTCCGTAGACGCTCATCAACAGGTCGCCGTTCTCTGCTTGCACGATGCGCCCATAGGGCGAGCACGGTTCCAAGCCAGCAACTCCCAGCGGACGCGGCAGGCTCCAAGTGCGTCCCAGGTCGTCAGAATAAAGCGTCATACATTGGGCGTTGTCGAGTTCGGGGCGGTATTTCTGGTCAAAATCATAACTGCCTTGACGGTGATAGGCGACGATGATGCGCCCCGTCGGCGTCAGCCCAACGGCGGGATTTCTATCATCAGCGGGGCCGTCAATTACGATGTCGGGCGTTTGCCAACTCAACCCCGAATCAATCGACCAGCGCATCGACAAGGCGCCGCCGACGCCCAGATGACCGCCGCCGCTGCGGTAGGCGCTGAACATGATTTCTTCAAGATTGGTGAGTACCGGGAAATAGCCGGATTGTTCTGAAACGACGATGTGTTTAACGGAGGGGAATTCAAAAATATTCAAAAACGGCGTATACGGTTGAGCGCAGAGAGACCGGGACGCAAGGGCCAACAGCAGCATGAATAACGTCCCGGTTCGGGTCATGGCGTTAATCCTCATCGTTGGCGTCGTCGTCTTTTTCGGCGCCGTATTCATGTAATTTTCGAATCAATGTACGTCGGCCTATGCCTAAGGCTTCGGCGGTTTTGGTGCGGTTGCCGTCATGGCGTTTGAGCGCATCGAGGATCACTTGTTTCTCAACGTCGGAGAGAGTGGCGTCGGCGTCGATGGATTGAAGCGCCGGGGCGTCGTCATCGTCATCGCCTCGAATTTCACGCGGCACGTTCTTGACTTCGATGACCTCGCCGCGCGTGAGCAACACCATGCTTTCGATGACGCCTTGCAGTTCGCGCACGTTGCCCGGCCATGCGTAGCGCTTGAGCCGCTCCATCGCCGCTTTGTCAATTTTGATGGCGCCTCTCTCATTTTCTTGCGCATAGCGTTGTACGAAAGTGTTGACCAGGAGGGGGATGTCATCCTGGCGTTCCCGCAATGACGGGGTGTCGATCGTAATCACTTTCAGGCGGTAGAATAAATCTTCACGAAATTCGCTTTTCTCAACCAATTCTTGCAGGCTGCGGTTGGTGGCGGCGATGATGCGAATATCGACGGAAATGGTTTCGCTGCCGCCGACGCGCTCAAATTGTTTTTCTTGCAAGACCCGTAACAGTTTTACTTGAATCGCCGGGCTGATTTCACTGATTTCATCGAGAAACAACGTCCCGCCGTCTGCGACCTCAAAGCGTCCTTTGCGTTGTTTGACGGCGCCGGTGAAGGCGCCGCGTTCATGACCGAACAGTTCGCTTTCTAACAAATTTTCCGAAAGCGCTGCGCAATGGATCGGGACAAACAGCCGGTCTTTACGTGGGCTGAGATCGTGTATCGCGCGCGCGACCAATTCTTTACCGGAGCCGGTCTCGCCGGTAATCAGCACCGTCGCTTTGCTGGGTGCGACCTGCTCAATGGTTTCCATCAAGTCCTGGATCGGTTTGCTTTGTCCGATGATGCCGCCGGCGCCGGGTTGGGATTTGCTGCTCTCGCGGTGATATTCGTTTTCTTGTTCAATGCGGCGCTTTTTTAAGACTTGCTCCAGCATGACGTCGAGCTCGTCGAGGTTCACTGGTTTGGTGAGATAGTTGTAGGCGCCGAGCCGCATGGCGCGAACCGCCATTTCGATGCTGCCGTACGCGGTTAGCATAATCACGTCGGTGTTGGGGCTGGCCGCTTTGGTTTTTTCTAATAACTCCATGCCGCCCATGTTGGGCATACGGATGTCGGAAATAAGAACGTCGTAGTCGCGTTTTTCAATCAGCTCGAGCGCTTCGACGCCGTCGGCGGCGAGGTCGACGCGGCGGCCTTCTTCCAGGATGGCTTTCTGCAAGCCCTCACGGGAATTGATTTCATCATCAGCAATTAAAATCGAATGAGGCATAGCGCTTTCTTTTCAATGTGAATTCAGAATGGCGTGTTGGTTCAGTGTATAAGAGGCGGAGACGAAATTAAAGCATATCGTTCGGGTCAACGTCTTGAACGATTCGGAACCCCGTCCGACGCTGCGAGAGAAATTTTTGCAACGGCTGGCTATTTAATAACGGACGAAAGGCGCGATAGTCGGTGCTTTTAATCGCCAACTGCCAGCGGTAATGGTCGCGCAGGCGGTACAAGGGCGCTTCGACCGGCGGCAGCAGCGTGACTTCGCGTTGTCCACGCAAGCCCTGCGAGAGAATTTCGTATAAGTCCCACGCTTTGCCGCGGGCGACGTCTTCGCTCTGGGCTTCGATGCGCCACAACACCAGGCGGGCGAACGGCGGGAAGCCAATCAAGCGGCGGTAACGAATTTCTTTTTCATAAAATGAATTGTAATCATGCTTGAGCGCAAATTGGATACTGTAATGGTCGGGGCTATAACTTTGGATGAACACTTCGCCCGCGTGCTGGCCTCTGCCGGAACGCCCCGCGACTTGGGTCAGCAATGTGAAGGTGCGTTCGGCGGCGCGAAAGTCTGGCAACGCCAGCGAGAAATCGGCGTTGATGATCCCAACCAAAGTCACGTTGGGGAAATCCAACCCTTTCGCAATCATTTGTGTGCCGACTAAGACGTCTGCTTCTCCGCGTCGAAATGGTGTGAGCAAGCGGTCATGGTCGCCCTTGCGCCGGGCGGCGTCGCGGTCGAGACGTATGACGCGAACGCCGGGGATGCGTTCTTCGAGTACATGCACAACTTTCTCGGTGCCGAACCCGCGCTGGCGCATGAATTTATCGGTGCAACTGGGGCAGTTGTCCGGCACGGCCTCGCGATAGTCGCAGTGGTGGCAAACCAACTGGTTGATGGAGCGGTGATACACCAGCGGAACACTGCAATTTTTGCAAGAGATAATATGACCGCAGTGGCTGCACGTCATCGTGGTCGAGAAGCCGCGTCTGTTTAAAAAAAGAATGGATTGCTGCTTGGCGTCGACCCGGTCCCAAAGCCCGCGCAATAATTCTTCGGAGAGAATCTCTTCTTCTTCCGGCCTGCCGCGCATGTCAACCAGGTTTACGTTCGGCATTCCATGTACGGCGATGCGCTCTTTAAGATGGAGAATGGTATATTTGTTCGCGCGCGCATTGTAGGTCGTTTCGACGGACGGCGTGGCAGTACCCAGAATGCACAACGCGCCCGCCAGTTTTGCGCGCACTACCGCCAGGTCGCGCGCCTGATAACGCGGGCTTGGGTCGGACTGTTTGTAAGAGCCTTCGTGTTCTTCATCAATAATGATTGCGCCCAAATCGGGCAGGGGAGCAAAAATGGCAGAACGCGCCCCCACCACGATGCGGCGGCGGCCTTCTTTGACCATACGCCATTCGTCAAAACGTTCGCCCTGGCCCAGTGAACTATGCAAGATGCCGACTTGATCGCCGAAGCGCGAGCGGAAGCGGTCCATGGTTTGGGGCGTCAGTGAAATTTCAGGGATCAAAACCAGCGCGGTTTTATTTTGTTGCAACAAGGTTTCGATGAGTTGCAGATAGACTTCGGTCTTGCCGCTGCCGGTGACGCCATGCAACAGAAATGGCTTGGCGTCTTGTTGTCCGATTGCGTTGCGCATCTCATCCAACGCGTGTTGCTGCTCGCTGGTCAACGCCATCGCCGTTGTCGGGCCGGATTGATACGAGAAGATTGGAATGCGCAGCGACTCGCGCGCTTGCAGCCTTACCAGGCCTTTGCGCTCGAGCGTTTTGATGGTCGAGGGCGAAACGCCCGCTTCGCGCGCAACGTCGTTTGGCGTCAGTAACGACTTTTGATTGATGAGAAACTCGATCACGCGGCGTTGCGGCTCGGTTGACGCCGCGTCGGGCAGGCTGTCGTCATGTTCGACTGACTCGTCAAGCAGTACGACTTTAATCATGCGCGGCTTGGCGTTGGGCGTGAACGGGTAGGCGACCGAAAAGGTTTCTCCCAAAGAGGCGAGATAGTAATCCGCCGCCCAGCGTAGGAAGACGAGCAACTCATCGCTGAATAGCGGCTCTTGGTCTATCAGACGCGTGATGGATTTGACGCCGGAAACGCCTTCGGGCGGCGTCGCCCGGTTGGCTGAAATAAACCCCAACGCATCGCGTCGGCCAAACGGCGCATAGACGCGGCAGCCGGGGCGCGCCTGAGCGCGTAGTTCGGCTGGGATTTCGTATGTAAACGCCTGCCGGGTTGGAATGGGAAACGCAACCTCGGCATACCGCAACTCGTTACTTGTCATAGAATCTATTTTCCAAAATTATTCATCACGGCTTGATGGCTGAGCCGTCGGGTGGGTTCTTTACCCATCATTTATTCACACGAGCCTATCGAAACGGCCTCGCTTGTATCTGCAGGCTTGGGTGCATCTCTCTTCGCTTCGGTGCGGGCTTTCAGGCCCTTTTGCACAGGCGCTTACAGAGACGCCCCCAAGCCTGCTATCGTTTGCTATTCTTATGTGCTTGCTACTAATCTAAGTCACTGGGTAGGGTGGGCTCGCGAGCGAAGCGAAGCAGCCCACCGGAAAAAACCGAACGCATTTCATCGTTTCGCGGCTCGGCGGGAAACCTCACTCTCCCCTAAAAAACTGCTGTCGGGCGGATTCTTACCCCACCGCATTGCTCAAGCGTTTGCCAAAGTATGTGCGGTATGCGCAACCGTAAGGCTCAGCGATAGATGCAGTGATGAAAACTCAGTCCGCACATAATTCTGGCAACCACTATTGATAGTCACTTTATATGTGTTTTTGATAGAATCGAGTGGAAGCCGCAAACTGGCGAGAACTTCTAAAGCTCAATCAAACGGTAAACTGAAAACGCGAGGTAGAAATGTAGGGTGAGTTCTTAGCCCAGTAAATTCACTGTCATCGAAATAAGAAATCGCTTTGCTCGCAATGACGCAGCCTAAGCGCTCGGCTTAAATCGGTCGATTGATGTCCTGGCGTAGGCGGCGCAATTGTTGCATGGCGTCCCACTCTGGCTTTAAGGTTTGGAACACCGATTGCGCGGCTTCCAAACGGGAAATCATGCTGTCCAGGCACTTTTCAATCATCAGCCATAGGGCTTCTGCGAATGGTACTGTGCTGCCGTCGTTGGGCGCTGCGCGTTCGGCGCGTAATGAGCACCGCGCCGTTTCGTAGGCTTCGACGTACATTTCGCTTGAGTAGAGGCTGTTGATTTCCATGAGCGTTTTGATGCGTCGCCAGGGCCAGTCCATCGTTTCAGACGCATCCTCAATTTCGTGATTCGCTAAGTCGTCGATTTGAGCCGCGCGCCAAACCAAGCCGGATATCCAGGCCGGGTTCGAACTGCCCGTTGTATTTTCTTCAATCATCCAAATAACGTCCGAGCCTGCCGGCGCATCGGTAAGGGCAGCGCTAAGGTCAAGTTTGAAGCCGCCCGTCGCGCTTGCATTCAGAGAGACTTCGCGGTTCCAAGTCGAATCTGTGGTAGAGCGAAAACGGCATTGATACGATGAATCAAGGCTCAAGCCCGCTAGACGCACAGGGCTTTCTGCCGGATACGCGGCGGTGCAAAAAAGAGGATGAAACGTCGGCAGGTCCGCTGCTGGAATATTGCGGCGCTGAGACGGGTATACCATACGCGCCGCAGAAGCGCCTCGATGGGCTGGGGCCGGAACCAGGCGGCCTGTCAGCGACTCAAGCGAGGTTTGGAGATTGCGCACTTCAGTTTGGACCGCATCGCTGGCGCAGTTGCCTAATTGATTGAGTAAGGTTTGGACTTGTTCGTACCAATTCAAATTTGACGCATTGCCTGCCCACTCTTCGATCAATGACAGGGTAGAGGGCTGTTTGAGCCAGGGCGTTTGGACGGCGCTAAAAAAGAGGTCTTGCGCATTGTGGATTGACGGAGTCTCGTCTGTATCCTCAATGAATGGCGCAGGCGTTTGCAAATCAGTAAGCGCCTGTTCAACCAGAGCCTGTAAGGTTTCGTTCTCAGGGGCGCTATGAGGGTTGGTACGGCGGGTATTCATTGTTAGTCACCTTTATATTTCGTCGCCGAAGATCAACGCAATCTGCTTTCGGCACTGGTTCCATAAATAATCGACGGTGCCGCGCGGCGCTTTAAGAATCTCGCCAATTTCAGCGTTTGTCTTGCCTTCCGCTTTGAGACGGGCGAGTTCGTCGCACCGGATTTCTTTGTCCTTATAGGTAATCGTTATGGTCTTAAGCACAGCTAGAATTCGTTCCAAATCGTGCGAATCGCGCCAATCGTCGGTCTGGCGGGCGGAATGAGACACCAATTCTTCCGACGACATATCATCCAGGTTTTTTCCGGTGTGGTAGACGCCTAACGCCTGGGTGGGATTAAATTCGCCGTCAGTTTGTTGGCCTGTTTCCGCTGTAGACGGCTCGATATGGATATGTTTGCGTATGCGGTCGATGAGGCGGCGTTTCAGAATGTAGAAGATCGCGCTTTCGAAGCCAATATCGCACATCCAGGGCGGCATGAAGCGCTCAATTTCGCTGGTTGTGACGATACAATCGCCGGATTGGTTCGAGACGCAATGATACACCTGTTCCTGATAGTCCTTCATCAAGAGTGAGGCGCCGCGTCGGGTTTGAATTTTTGTCGATTTGAATTGCTGCAGGTTACAGGCGGGCGGCAGCACGTCTCCGAACAGTTGTTGGAAGCGGCTTTTTTCATTCTTTTCAAGCACAACTGGTTTGTGCGCGTCGTCGATCGAAATAACGATGACCTGATCTTCGGTAACTTGCGCCGCAATTTTATTTTCACTGGCGGAAAAGAACGGAGCGCGCCATTCATCCGAATGACTTCTTGAACAATACGGCGCCAACGAGTGCTTTGCGATCAATTCTTGGGTTTCTATCGACCAGATCGACAAGACCCGGTCAGAATGCAACAAGGCCAAGCGTTTTGTCTCGGCGTCAACGGAGGCGTGAGTGACCATTGATTGCTTCCAGCCGCGCATCCCTTCCGGGGGGAAGACAATCGGCTCGCTTTCGCCCGATTTCCATACGCGGGCGGAATGGTCAGACAGGCATTTCACGATTTCTTCGAGTGCGGCGCTATAGAGATCGCCCCGCACGGTTTCGGCGTCTAAGCCTGCCCGCTGGATCGAAGACGCATAGCGCTGGGCTGCGTGTCCTGAAGCGCGTTCTAACAATTGGCAATGACAATTCACGCCCTTCAATATTAAAGGCGCATGGTTGTCCGCGCGTGGGTCATAGAGGCGTTCTACGGTTTCGGGCGCATAAAAAAATGATGACGTTGCGGACGATGCAATGGTATCGAATTTCTTTTTTTGCGTGGCGGAATCGAGCGACTGGCGCTTGAGGTGATTGATCTTGCTGAATAGGCGTCGCGCCGCGCTGAAGGACGCTATGCGCCGCCAGTCGGTTTCATCTAAATCATCAATCGGGGAGTCTGAAACGGATTGATATGCACAGGCGGCTGTTTGCTTCAGCCAGACGGATTGTTGCGACTCATCGAACTGTGATTGAAGGGCGTCTTGTAAACACTGTTGAAAAAGGTCCATGCCTGCTTTTAGGTGAATCAAATTCATTTCAGGATGGGACGATCATAAAAGAGAGGAGCGTGGCTGGCAAGAAGCGCTGTTCGCTTCTCATCCGCCCAACCAACTTTTAAACGCCGACGAAAAATCTTCCATCATGGTTTTGACGCCGGAATCAGCGCCGCCGGATTTTTCTTGCGGCGGCTTATATTTGAGGTCGCTGTATTGAATCAAGATTCCAAGAAATCCACAGACGCTTTTAATCATGCCCGCTTCACCCTGAAGGTTCGTCAGGTGAGATGACAGGATTGTATTCAGGTTTTTTACATAATCGCGGGTAATGCGGGCCTCGAGTTTTGGCAGTTCCAGGCCTCGATTGTCTAACGCGTCAAACGCTTGTTTCAGCGCTTTGACAAAGGCGGCGTCGGTTTGTAATTTTTTCGCGTGGGGGCTCGAAGGCTCCGCGTTGATTAAGACGCCGAGATATTCATTAAAAATTCCAACCAGAGTTTGTTCGCATTCATAGACTTCGGCTTGCGCCTCCAGTAATTCTTGAATTGCTTGGATGTAATGGCCAACCATGTTCAACACTTGATCGTAGGTCGGCTTAACCTCTTCTTCGCTGCGCATATAGTTGATGAGTTCTTTTTTCGCGTGATAGGTTTGTATGGCGCGGTCGGGACATTTACCCTCAAGGCGGCGAAGAAGGTCGGAATATTTATTGCGCTGGGTGATTTGAAATTTTTCGTATCGACTGATGAATAGAAAGTAACTAATTTTTTTACAGCAGGATACAGAGTCAAGCGCATCTTGGTAGGTATCGTCATCAGAGGTTGTTATATAGGCGGGCAGCATTTCGTAGTCTTCAAACGGCTTGGTTTTCACGCCGCGCCGCCGATCTGCAAATAATCGGTTTTTTGCCGAGTTGCGGAAAACGATTTCGACATTCTCCATCACAAGAGGGCCATGCGGACACAGTTTGACCGATTCCTCTGGCGAGGGAGCGGGAACGTCTTTCTGGAGTTCCGCAGCGATGTCTTCTTTAACTTGTTTTGCTGCGTGAATGTACGCTTCCATTAGTATCCTTAAATCTAAAAACTTCTTTTATGTGTCTTTTTATTGTCCCAGAACTCATATCGGAAAACAAGCATTAATCGTTATATTAGTATAACTTAGGTTTGAAAGCATTATTTTTCAAGCTCATTATGTCAAGTATAATCTTTTGGCCGATGGTTGCTCAGAAAAAACAATATCATCCAAAATGAAGAGATTACTTTTAAGTGAGTGATTATCGCTTTTAATCGCGCGAAAGTTGTATATGACATTTCAGGGTTGATGAACCCTTGGAATACATGCTATCATTCGATAGATTAGTTGCTTTTTTTTGTGTTGCTCTGTAAATATTCCATCGGTTAACACCCTTGGATGTAATCTAAATTGGGAGGATGTACCTTATGAGAGCATCTCTATTGTTGCGAACAGGGATGCTGACTGGAATTTCCCTCTTTGTTATCACATCAATGTCAGCAGTACATGCGGACCGCGGTGGATATGCAGATCCACCAGGCGGATGGACGTTTGTAGAAGACTGGAATGGCGATATTCCACCTGCCGATGATTTGCCAGACGCCAAGTGGCAACACAATAATGGAAGCGATTCGTATTCGGGCAATGCGCATACAGAGGAATTTAATGAATTCGAAATATACATTGCACCGGACGTATTGGTTGGCGATGTCGTACGCATTGAGACGATTGCGGGCATTGGCGATACCGAAGATGGGGTAAACCCGGCTGCCGACGCATCCGTTTTACGCCTTGTAGACATCGGCGATCCGCGCGCTTTGGGTTTCAGCGACCCCAGCGACCGAAAAATCTTTTTCACCGGCCCGCTTCACGCGCCCGGCGAGTTGGATGCGGACCCGTTTGAAAATGGAGTCACGTTTATTGCGCGTCTTCGTATTTTTCCGATCTTTCCTGATCCAGACATTGGCGTCGGTCAAGATTTAGTCGACCTCGCCCTTGACCCTGATGGCGACGGCGAACCTAACGGTGATGGTTCGTTACGCTTTATTCCTGAAGCCTCAAACCGCGCCCATGTTGGGATTGGGTATGTTGATCCTGATGATGATTTAGTACGTGCATTGGTCGGCGTCGGCTATTATAATGCTGGCTCATTAGAAGTTTTAGTGAACGATGCTTCAACGGTTGCTGGAGACGCAACTGGTCGCGACGGCGATGAAAATGTTCCTGTCTTGTCAGACATCGACACGACTGCGTTTCACACGGTTTGGGTGAGTGCGAAGGTTTCAGACTCTGACCCGGGCGCGATTACTGTTCGCGCATTTGCCGATGGCAGCACTACGCCTGTTATTGCAACGATCTTGAGAAATGACGGCGCTGCGGCTGCGGCTGATCGCCCCAATGCTCAAGAAATGGGCGGCGACCAATGGACTGGCTTCAAACAGCTTGCCTTTAACATTGGCAGCGCGGGCACCAATGCGGCTGGCGGTTTTCAATTTGATTATATGTGCGCGACCTTAGCGGGCGCGTTTGATCCCCAAGCGGCAGGCGGTTCAGATGTTGCTGCATGGGAACTGTACTAAAGAAAATTGATTAAGATAGCGATGAAAGGGTGGGTGAGAAATCATCCGCCCTTTTTTTGTTTGTTGCTTTTATAGGGTTTGCCCTCCCGGCGGTCTATCCATGTGCAACAATCTTGCAATGCTTCGCTCGCACTGATAAAGCCCTTGATGCAACGAAACAAAAATATATCAGCCATGTAGGGGCGCAACATGTTGCGCCCGAATCCCCCTTGGCGCCTACGTCGCCTTCCCCCCTTAAAAAAGGGGGGCTTTCAACGGCAATTTTCTAATCCATCAAATCGGCGCTGGTTACCGTCGGCGCCCAATATTTTTCAACGTGATGAATAACCAGCCGGGTTCCAATGTTGTGATCGACATTCGGATACATGCGAGAGTTATACATCGTGTCGGTCATGTCGCGAACCAGAACGACGTTGCGACCCAGGCGCGTCTGCTGGCGGATTCCAAACGGGCGCCCTAACACGCACATGTTGGTATGTACGCCCATGAGGATGATGTTTTGAATGCCGCGCTGCGCAGTGAGGTTGAAGATTTCCTGCCCATCATCGCTGATCGCGTCTTGCGGGGCGATGGTCAATCCTGGATGCTGCATTGACCACGCGGTGTATTGTCGGCATTGCGGCTGGCAATCGCAACCGCCGTCGGAATCGTCGATGGGCAGCGGCGCTTCGTCGTCTAAATCAAGATGACACCAGCCTTGAATTTCGACGGGCGGTTGGATGTATTTTGCTTCCTGTGCGAGTTTGCGTTGCGGCAGGAGTTTATAGTGGTCGAGCGTCCCGCTGGGCGCATGGATGATGAACACGCCTTTGTCGCGTAGCGCTGAAATCAGGCGGTCCATCTTTGGTATGATGTCACCAACGCGCTGTGTCGCGCCGTTGCACCAATGTTTGTTCCACATATCACAGATGATGACGCAGGTTTTGTCGGGCGCCCAAGTGGTTTCATGTTCGATTGTTTGCCAAACGCCTTCGGCGCCTTCCGTCTGAGAACGCGCCGTGAATGTAAGCGCGTCTTCCGCCGCCGTATGCATCGTCGTCGCCAATGCGAAAATTGCTGTGATGAAGAGGGCAATCGTTTTTTTCATGGTGCAGCCTCTCGATTTTTTTCTGTTTTGTTATGCAATGGATAGGGTAGGATGAATCGTTTTAATTGCCTAGAGTCTATTTCAAAATTGAATGCCATTGTGTAAAGCGGTCTATATTGCAATCAGGCGTGTGTACATCACTGTTCGCTTCGGTGCGGGCTTGTCGCCCTCGTTGCACAGGCGCTCACAGAGATGCACACACGCCTGATTAGAATTGTAATGACGCGATCAAAAGATGTATGATGTCGAATCAATCTATTTTTTGGGAGAAGACGATGATGCGAACTTTCTATATTCAATCTACGGCTTTACTCACATTCATATTTGCCTTGGCGGCGTTTTCCGCAGACGCGCCGCCGCCGGTTCCGAAAGGGTTCAATTCTGAAACAGAAATGAAAACCGCCGCTTTGATGGGGATGTTAAAAGTGGTGGATGTGAAGAATGTCCCTATCCCCAAAAATGTGACGGAACACCTCGGTATTGAATATGGAAACGTAGACGGACGGTCTTTGAAGTTGGACCTGTATGTTCCTCAATCGACGAAGCCGACGCCGGGCATTCTATTCATTCACGGCGGCTCATGGTCGAAAGGCAAGCGCGGGGACATGAAATTTTACGCCGTCCATTTTGCGAAACTGGGCTACGCCGCCGCGACGATCTCGTATCGGTTGTCGGGCGAGGCGCCGTTTCCCGCAGCGGCGCAGGACGCAAAGTGCGCCATGCGTTGGATGCGTTCTCAAGCGAAGACCTATAACATTGATCCAAACCGTATTGCGGTAAGCGGCAATTCAGCGGGCGGACATTTATCGCTCATGCTTGGGTATTCGTCGGATGATCAATCGTTGGAAGGCGACGGCGGCCACGCGAAATTCAGCAGCAAACCGCAAGCCGTGATCGACTTTTACGGCCCGGTCGATTTGACGGGAGAAGACGCCGTAGACAATGGCTTCGTCCACAAGTTTATGGGCGGGACCATTGATGATGTTCGAGGAAATTATACAAAAGCGTCTCCCATTTCGCATCTGACTAAAGATGATCCTCCCACATTAATATTTCATGGAACCGTCGATAGCCTCGTGAACATTCGCCATGCCGACCATTTGGATAAACAGTTGCAGGCGCTTGGTATTGAACACGAATACGAGCGCTATGAAGGCTGGGGACATACCATGGATTTAGCGGCGGATGTGAACAAGCGCTGCGTCTATATCATGGAGAAATTTTTGGCGAAGCATTTGTAGTCGGTCATACAAATATAGGCAATCGCTGATGAGGGGATATGTAATTTAGCAAGCGTGGGTACATCTCTGTGCGCTTTGTCGCAGGCTCAATATTTGGCTTATTCAGGGGAGGGCGAACCTCCTGGTGAGCCGCATTAAAGAGATTACCTTTTGATATTTCGCGGCTCGGCGGGAGCCTCGCCCTCCCCTCGCTTGAACATGAGGCGAGTTCTTAATTTGGATCACCCGGTGCTTTGCATCGCCGCCGCGATTCCAGCCAAACTCAATAGCATGGCTTCGCGCCATGCGTCATTTTGTAATTCGCCGGACTCTTTTTCAGGATCGCATAAATCCATCAGCATGGCTTGGATGCGGTTGAGCGGTTCGACGATGGGGTTGCGTAACTGCACGGTGCGCTCGATGACGTTTGCGCGTTTTACTTCGTCGCTATCCTGGGTGATCTGGCTAATGCAATTGCGGGCGCGGTTGAATTCATCTTCGATCAAACCGTGGATGCGGTCTCCGATTTCTTTTGGTACGACGCGCGCGGCGTAAACCGCTGCGGTGGGCATGTGAGCGCGCAGCAATTCGAGGCGCGCATTGTTGACTAGCGCAGCGAAGAAGGGCCAGCGTTGAAACATCTCCTGCAAACGCCCCAAATGTTCAGGCGATTGGCTGATGTATGCGTCCAGCGCAGTCCCAATGCCGTACCAACCGGTAATCAAGTAGCGGGTTTGCACCCATGAAAATCCCCAGGGAATTGCGCGAAGATCGTCCATCCCTACCATGGAACCGCCGGTTCGCGAGACGGGCCGCGACGCGATGGGCAAACGGCTGATGTGTTTGATGGGCGTGGCTTGCACGTAAAACGTCCAGAAGTCGTCGTCTTGAATTAATGCGCGGTACGCCTCTTGAGAAGACGCCGCCATCATCGCCATCGCTTCGCGCCATTCGGTTTTGGGCGCATTTTCTTCTTGGCTGGAACAGCCGGAATGCAGCACCGCTCCGGCGATTTGCTCTAAGTGGCGATGCGCCATCGGGGCGAAACTATAGCGAAACGAAATGACTTCGCCTTGTTCGGTGAAGCGAATGCGTCCATTGACGCTATGAGGCGGCTGAGAGCGAATGGCAAGCGAGGCGCGTCCACCGCCCCGGCCTACCGTCCCGCCGCGACCGTGAAACAACCGCATGTCTACGGAGTGGTCGTGGCAGATGTTGGCCAGGCGTTCTTGCGCGTCATGCAACAGCCAGGTCGCCGACATATAGCCGCCGTCTTTGCTGCTGTCGGAATATCCCAGCATGATTTCTTGAAAGCGGTTGCGGGCTTCGAGCTGGCGTGAATAGGCTGGATTGTCAAACAGTTGCTTCATTAAACCGTCGCAGCGTTCGAGGTCTTCAATCGTTTCAAACAACGGGACGACATCGATATCGCTTTTCAGCGTCCAGTCGTCGCCATGATGGCTTTTGCGAACCAGGCCGGCTTCTTTGGCCAAGACTAAGACTTCAAGCAAATTGCTGAGGGTGTGCGTCATGCTGATGATATACGTTGACGCGGCCTCTTTTGAAAACATGCGGTTGGCGCGGCGCATGACGCGAAATACATCCAAGACGTTTTGTGTGCGCTCGGAGCCTTTCCAACCAATGGGCAACAACGGGCGCGGGTTTTGTAACTCTTGGGTCAGCAGGTCAAGTTTTTCTTGTTCGTTTAAATTTTTATAGACCCGGTTGCCTGGAACCAACTGCGCCGCTTCAAACAATTCGTTGATCGCGAAGGCGTGTTCTTTGCTGTGTTGGCGAATGTCTAATGCGGCAAGATGAAAACCGAACGTCTTGGCTTGTACCACCAAGTCAGCGAGAGGGCCTTCATCCACCAGAATGTGAGCGCGGCTTTTGCGTAAACTGTTGCGTAATACCTCAAGGTCAGAGAGAAAGTCCGCCGCATTTTTATAGGCGGCCGGGTCTGGGGCGTGGGCGGCGTCGATTGCGTGAGTAGAGGACGCATGCAATGACTTTTGGGTCGCTTGAAGACGAACGCGGATGTGTTGCAGTTTGCGGGCGTAGGGTTCTTGCGCCCTACGGTTTTGCCGTTCGGCTTTCAACGGCGCTTCGGCGGCGTCTTTCGCCAATGATTTACGCAACGCCTGATCGGCGGGAACGCGACGCGCGCTTTGGGTGAATTCCCGCAGTAGAGAATTAATTTGTTTCAAGTAAATCTGAAGCGCCGTCCGTTTGTGAAAGGTCAGCGTTTTCCAGGTGACTTCAGGAGTCACATTGGGGTTGCCGTCGCGGTCGCCTCCCACCCAGGTGCGGTATTTCAAAAATGCGGGGACCTCAAATGATGCGCCGGGGTAGGTTTCTTTTAGTGCGTTTTTTAAATCTTGATGAAGCCACGCGACAATGGGGAATATGGTGTGTTCGAGAAAATAGACGGCATTGCGCGACTCGTCTTCGACAGTGACGGGGGTCAGGCTGAGTTCTTCCGTCAGCCACAGCGCAGTCAGTGCGCGGTGCAAATCATTTTCAACGCGACTGCCGCGATTCAGCGGTTGGTCGAGGCGGGTGACTTCTTTCGGCTGGCTGGATTCAGCCAACAAGGTAACGAGAATTTCTAATTGGTCTAACACGGCGCGGCGGCGCGCTTCGGTGGGATGGGCAGTCAGTGTCGGAACAATTTCGAGGCGTCCCAACAAACGGCGCATGGCGTCTGCATCTACGCCTTTTGCTTTGACCTGCATGACCGTGTCAAGAAGCGATTCGCGTCGAGGCGCATTGGCGTCTGCTTCGGCTTGTCGTTTTAAGTTGACGCGGACGATTTCTTTCTGTTCAGCCAAATTCAATAATTGAAATAAAACTGTAAACGCCCGTAGAAGCGCTTGTACTCGAAGGGGGTCTTTGAGAGCGGGGAAGCGCTTGAGCAAATCGGGCGCCGAAGCGTCGCTAGGGGCTTTGTATAATTTTTGCGCCAGTTGGAGTATGTCTTCGCCCGCTTGTTCTTTCAGGATGGCGCCTAATAAGTTGTCCCATAATTGAATGTCGTCGCACAACGGCGTCGTTAGATGATAATCCTGTGGATTCAGCGATAAGAATTGCTTGAAAATCATTGCTCACCATTGGGTTCAAGTTTTTGAGCTAAGATTATCATTATACTCAAAATAAAGAGGGGATGAGGAGCGTCCAGCGGTTTGAAAGTGTATTTAAGTTTCTGCGGGTTACATCGAATGAAGAATTCTGCTCCCAACGGCAATGCTCAAAGCCGCTGCTGTTCCAATCTCTGTCAGGCGATAGGTCGGGCCAGGCGTGATCTTCTTCGTATTTTTTTTCTCGAGGATATTTTTTGTTACGAGAGAATTATTATACGATTTTAATCGGTCTTGAGATGCGATCCCTGTATGTTGGCTGAGGGTTGCGATCCAGTTATCGACTGCATTTGAAGCAGCTGGCGCGTTCTCTGCATCATGGTAGGCCTGCAGAACCAATAACTCTCCTGCATCCAGATCAATACAAGTTTTAAGAACGTTCAGTGCCGGGTCGTTTTGAAGGGATTCAATCTCCACCGCGAGTGACGCAAAACATTTGCGCACGGCGACGAAGGTGAGTTCATTGAAAGCGTCTTGCGCAAGGCGCTCAATAATCAAGTTAAAACATTGAACAAGAGTCGCTTGAACTGCATCATCATTTTGCCATTTTTTTTGCCCATGCAAACGCTCATAATCTGAATGGAGTTGCTTTAAAAATTCCACATTGCGCAAACGCCCAAATAGCGCCGCGACATATTGGAGAGGGTCTTTCCGTTTTTGTTTGGAAATGCCCGTCGTTTTTAATACATAAGCGCTAAGCGTCCGGCGCATGTGTTGGTCGAGGATGTCGCAGGGTTGAGACATTGGATTTGCCATATTTACGTATACCTAACGCAATCATACTGATGATGGGGCCTGTCCGTCAATTCCAACGAGTTCCATTTTACGCGTTTATTATGTAATAGTTGTATAAAGGGCGTATTGCAAGTTAGAAATCCAATCCATTTCTGCGGTAGTTTTATGAGAGCCGTCAATTTAATCATAGAGATATAAAAAGCTCTAGTATTTTATTTATAAGATGTTATCATTCAGTAAATTATATTATATTAAATATAATATATAGTCAGATTGGAGGCACCATGTATCCAAAATCATCTACCATTCAACCAATGAACGATCCTATTTATGCGCGAGTGCGTGAACGCTTGCGCGTGGATATTCTTAGCGGTGTATTTGACGCGGGCTCCCGCTTGAAGATCGCGATGTTGTGCGAGCGATATGCGGTCAGCCAAATGCCCATTCGGGAAGCGTTGCAACAATTGCAGGGCGAAGGGCTGATTTGTATTGAACCCAACAAAGGCGCGAGCGTACGTAAAATTGATGAGCAATTCGTTAGCAATTTATATGAAATTCGCGGCGCGTTGGAGGCATTGCTCGCTCGACTTGCGATTCCGAATTTGCAAGCCCCTCACCGGGAGTCGATGCGAAAAACGCAAGCCTCGTTTGAGGCGGCGATCCGTAGAGGCGACGCCGCGCAGGCTTTAGAATTAGACGCCCAGTTTCACCGGACGCTTTATCAAGCAGCCGATAATTCGGAGGCATTGGATTGGGTGGAGCGTCAGCGTGATTTGATACGTTGCCTGCGTCGAAAATATGGATTCGGCCCCGCGCGTACGCCTGCGATTATTCGTGAGCATCGCGGCTTGCTGTTGGCCTTAGACCACGAAAACGCAATTGAGGCCGAAGCGGCCGCGCGCGAACATTGCGAAAACGCAAAGTTAGACCTCATGCGTTTAATGAACCAAAAATTGGAGTGCGTAGGGTAGCGAACAAACCGACGCCCTGAGCTTTTAATAAGCAACCACTCAGGGCGCCGCTCGTGGTTTACCGTTTAACGATTACTGCCATACCGTCGCCTTTTTCTTCTGAACACTGAATGATCTGTATGTCAAAGTGCGGGTCGTTTTCCATTGCGTCTAAAAAATCTTTCATTTCATCTTTAAAACGAATGACGTTATCGGCAATGATGACGGCTCCCGGCGTTAATTTGGGCGCAATCGCTTTGAAGTAATTGAAATAATCTTTCTTTAGCGCATCGAGAAACAAGAAGTCATATTTTCCTTCCAAATCAGGCAAGACTTTGAGCGCGTCGCCTTCAACGACCGTGACGGAGTCGGTTAGGTCCATTTTTTCAATGTGTTCACGGGCTGCAACAACCATTTTCGGGTCGATGTCGATTGTGGTCAGATGACCGCCTGTGCGTTCAAACGCTATGCCCATTAACAAGGCGCCATATCCCGTAGCGGTCCCGACTTCAACGCCGCGTTTGCATTGGGCGGCTTCAATCATAATGCTTAAAAAGCGCGCGTCGCCCGGGGTGGTGTTTAAACCAATTCGATGAAAGTCTTTCAAATATTGCTCTCGCGCCATTTGTTTTTCTCCTGGAGACCAGATGGATGGAATGGGTTGGACGTCGGCTGCGAAGGCGTAGACCGCTGCGCATAACGCAATGGTTCCGATCAGTGATAGAGCGGTGGTTCGTTTGTTGGGTTGCATGGTTCTTCTCTCCCTTGTTGGGCGTGATGGAATTCTGGCGGCACTATAAACAATCGTGACGAAGAACGCAATGCGGCCCATCGCATTTAGACTAGCGATTGATAGGGCGCTTGTGGTAGTCTGGTAAAAATTCGGGCCACCATGATGGGGAGGAAGCAGAATGGGCGTAATTCATATTGGAGTCAACATGGAGTTTGTCCGTAGCGCGGATAAATCCTTTACAGACGGCGTCAAAATTGCAGCGGATTTGGGGTACAAATTCATCGAACCGATGGTGCACAACGGGCGCGAACTGCTCAGCGAGGCGGGCTATTTCCATTCATTTAGTATGGACGACGACCCGCTTTGGATGAAAGAAATCTGCGACGAAAATGCAGTGACTATCTCTGGCCTTTCAGCGCACTGCCCGTTGATGCGGCCTGAGATCAGCGTGCCGTATTTGCAGAAGGCGATTCGGTTTGCGTCTGACATCGGCGCGCCGGTAGTGAACACGGACGAGGGCGTCAAACCGCCGTGGATGGATGAAGAGCATGCGTTTCAAGTGATGAAATATACGTTAACGCAAGTGGCGAAAACCGCCGAGCGTTACGGGATTTATATCGGCATCGAAGACCACCAGATTTTTTCCAAGACGACTGAAGGCTTGCTGAAAATCGCGAACCTGGTGGATTCGCCTTTTATCCAAATTAATTTTGACGCTGGCAATGCCTACATCGCAGGCAGCGACCCGTATGAAATGTTGGCGGCGACGCTGCCGCAATTGATTCACCTACACGCCAAAGACATTGGCGGATTGCAGATTGAAAAACGCGGCAAAGTGACTGGCGTCCCGGTGGGCGTTGGCTGCGGTGAAGGCGTGATTGATTGGAAGAAAATTATTGAAATGGTCAAGCCGATTGAGCGCGACATCGTTTTCTCGGTTGAATGCGGCACCATTGAACAAGCGAAATTCAGTTTGGCGCATCTGAACGCGTTGTTGTAGTTTTTTGTAGCGTGGGTTGCGTAATTTGACCTAACCGTACCGTTTTTTCACTCTGCCTTGATCCCCCCAGAAGATTTAAAATTCAATACCCAGGCGATAAACGCCCCCCTTGAAAAAAGGGGGGTGGCGCCGCAGGGGCCGGGGGGATTGTATCAAGGACTGCCCTCCCCAGGTTTTTACAATTACCCGCCGTTGAAGGTTTATTTGAAGTTGCATGGTGGGCTGCCTTGCGAGCCCACCCTTGTATCTTTCTTGTAAGTTGAATAGAAAAAGACGAAGCCTCGGGATGAGAGTACACCCACGAGGCTTTGTGAACGGCAGATCGTCCCACCCTGGGTCCGTCTCAACGACCGCAC